>NZ_QNUA01000069.1:0-2390 GCF_008042285.1 Bacillus sp. AR13-1 | reverse complement strand
CTATAAGGGGATCATATCATCAAAGTGGTTTCCTCTTTTTTGCTTACATAGACTCGATTATCATTTGTCTTTCATACCATTTTGTTAACTTATCATTAACACTGTTTGAAATCCGTTTCATTTTCTTATTACAGAATCTCGATAGTGTAGCAGGGGATAAGCCTAACTCATCTGCTATTTCGCGCATTGTTCTATTTTGATGCATATGTTGGTGCATAATTTTCTCTCTAATTAGCTCCTCAGTACTTACTGTACTATGAGCTATCGTATTTATAATCACATTATTTTCTTGCTTATCCGGAGTATCAATTACCTTTTTCTTTGCCAAACTCCCGATATTATCCATTAACTCTTTTGGTGGTAAAATGATGATTCCTAATTTTGAGTAATAATTCTTAAACCAGTTCCGTTCTCCAATTCTTGATTCATCAATTTCCTCAGCGTACTCCCAATGTGAAATAACTTTTTCTTTTTCTAAATCTATTAATACATTTTCTAATTGCTCACGAATACGGTGGGGGCGTCCCTTAGCTATATTAATCCCCATAACAGACAATAGTCCTTTTTCTCCATCAATTGAATATGGTCTTTTTAAATTACTGTACTGTTGTCGAATTCTCCATTGCCAAGATAAATAGCGAATTAGTCGCTTGTGGAATTTGTGTCGATAACTATTATACTCCAATGCTTTTTTAGATAATAACGCTGTTGTGCTACTAGATCCGTATAAATACATCGACAAAAAGCTACCTGGCTTTATTCTACAAGATTCAATACCTACGTAATCATTGGTATTTTTATCTCTCCAAAGAACTACAGAATCTAAAACGAAAAGTCTTTTAATTATTTCACGTTTCATTTCAAATTGCTCACCAGTTTCTGCACGATCATTTAAAACCACGACTTCATTATCGTCATTTAAATAAATAAAGATACTCGCCAAAGCAGCTATACGTTGTGCAATTTTAATTTTATCTTCTGCACGATAATACTCTATACCATTTGCTGATGCTTTTGGAATATTACACATATCTAGTACATTTTCATAGCTGAAATCAATAAAATCATCTGGAGATTTCGCTTGATTCAACCACTGTATTGTAATTGTATCTAAACAGTCTGCGGTAAGATCATCCATGTTACTAATAACACCATCGACTAGTATTGACCATCTTTCTGCTTCATTGGTGTTTACTAGCCTTAAATCTTCATCCTTGTGTGATGATAGCTGAGCAACTCCGCTTGTATTTTTAGTTTCTAATGGTAAAACAGATACTGCTCCTACTTCATCTTCTTCAAAGTGATTCTTGGCTATACCATCTCGTAGTTGATAATATACCGCATCATTACTTACAGGATAGTAATCCTCTTGTAGATCAATTGAATGCTCTTTTAACTTTTCATCGGTTGTATTAGATATTATAGACGTTTCAACTTCTTCAGACGTACCTCCAAATTCTTGCTCTATTATTTTATCGAGTACATTTCGAATCTCAATTTTATATTTATCTAGATTTGCGTATATATGCAATAATGAAATCCCTTGTTCTTGTTTCTGGCCTAACCAAGAGACAAGAGCTGAAAATGAAGGGGATATATTAGCTGAAGTTACTACTTTGTCATGATTTCCCTGTACTTCCTCATAATATCTATTCCACTTTTCCCATAGCTGCGTGTTCTTTTCATACATTGGTGCAGCAAGTAAAAGGGCATCGCTAAACAACACTAATACTTTCTCCATATTCAAAAACCTCCTTACTAAGTTCCCACCAATTAGAATTATAAATTATAGAACTTGAGACGTTATAGCTACATGGTGGCAACATAGCATATAAATTGAAACGTTATCAGAATAATCTATATCGAGAAATGATTTATCGAACAGTATTTGTCCTATCAAGTAAACATTCTTGTACTTGTATTATATAAGACTGTACTTATTTGTAAAATTACTACTTTACACTACAATCTCCATGCGGGAAACCCATTCGGTATTAAATAGTGTAAATCATACTTTTAAAGTGTAACGTAATTGTCCCTTTTCTTACAAATGAAATAAAACATTATAGCGTTATGATAACAATTACTTTCTTACCAAGAAACATCGATGATTTGCTGGTTTCATCTAAAAAATTATTTGTATCATTCTATACAATGATACAAATACCCTTACTTTTATGAAACGTCATAGCTACATTGTGGCAAGTACTCCTTAGAACTTGAAACGTTTTAGCTTTATAGTGGCAAGTATATTCGAAACAAAAAATACCGATAAACTGTTGATTTCCACTTCACAAGCATTAACGTTATTTCATACTTCGACACAGATACCTCTACTTTTATGAAACATTATAGCTGCATTGTGGCAGTTACTATTGAAAACTTGAAAC
>NZ_QNUA01000068.1:0-6979 GCF_008042285.1 Bacillus sp. AR13-1 | reverse complement strand
TGTAGCTTCTATTTTTTATTCGTTATACAATTAATTAATTGTTAATAGAAAATTAAGAATAATAAATATAAATTTAAAGAAATACTATATTTAAAGTTTCGTATGAATAATTAGAATATATTGTTGTTAAAAGAATTAATATTTAAGGAGGAGAAATAGTTTGGAAACGTTAGATCAGAAATTTCATTGGATGCCAAGAGGTGTGATTCTACAAAAGAGAGTGGGAAAGGAGATTAAGTTTGAAGAAACGGTTCTCATATGTATAAAAAATACAGTTAACGATTTAATTATTCCGCATCCTATTACTGATTTTATTAGAAAAACTTATAGGAATAGAGGAGTAGGTTATCATACTCAACTCAAAGCTGCTAGGGTAATGTGTAAATTCCTTAATTTCATCTACAGTAGCATTGAAGATGATGTAGTTGGATATAAAGAATTGCAAATTAAAGGACTAAAAGGAATAAAGCTAAAACATGGTGGTGATTTTATAACACATTTGACTTATGAAGGGGTCAGTTTTAATCACTCAGATTATTGTGAAAGTGTACTTACAAAATTATATATATATCTAAGGGAACATGGGTTGATAGACGAAGATTTTCAGGTGATTTACAGAAAAGATGGTAAAAAAATAGGGCATCCGTTATCTCTATTTAGTAAGTCAATTTTTGATATTGAGCGACCAAATAGAAATCAAACGAATGAGAAACACAAATTAAAAGATTTTGGCCCTAATCGATATAGACTTGTTTATGAGTTTATTGAAGAAGCAGAATCTAGTGATATAGCGTTAGGAGTGTGTTTTCAATTTCTAGCAGGATTACGAGTAGGCGAAGTTGTTAATTTAACAAGAGAATCTATCTATGAAAAAGGATTTAGGGGAAATGATGGAATGTGGTTAGTAATTGAAGATAATCAAGAGCATTTATTTAGACATTTATCTTCTAGGTACGATGTGCAAGTTAAGAGACCTAGGGAAGTGTTCGTTTTAGATGATGAGAAACTTTGGGAAATTTATCATATTCATATGGAGAGATTAGAGAAATTAAAAAAACAGTTTAAAAATAAAGAGAGTAATGCTCTATTTATTTCTAGAAGTACAGGGCTAGCTCTGAGTGGTACTGGATATGCTAAGCGATTTCTAAGAATTAAAGAACGTTTCTTGGAAAAGTTGAGAATAAATCGTCGTTACGAGGACTTGGAATTCTTAACGAGTCTTCCTTGGTCCACACATATAGGTAGAGGTGTTTTTACCAATTTTCTTATTGATTTAGGTCTAAGTATTGAGGAAATTGCTAATTTAAGGGGAGATAAAACACTAACTGCCACATTAGAATATATTGAGAAGAGAACTTCTTATAGTAAGATAAAGGAACATGTTAATATTCTTTCTAGTGTATATGGTGAGGGTGTAGATGACGCTGATTTTTATGAGGATTCTTCTAATAAGAGACATGTGTATAACCGTTATATCAGTAGATGGGGAGGATTAAAGAGTGGATCAAGAATATATTGAGTTGAAACATCTGGATTACAAAGTAACAGACAACGATCTAAGGTTTCTTGTAGAGAATAATATTATTAGCATAAAATATAAGAATAAAACAGCGTTTATTCATAGAGAAGATTTTAAAAAGCATGTACAGTGGGAAAGAAAATTTAGCGAAGAATATTTTACTATAAAGCAATTTTGGGCGTACCTAGGGCTAAAGAGCCTTGATAATAGACAATTATTAAATGCATATTATAAAAATCTTGTTTCCCTTTCTAGAGAAGGTCATATATATTTAAGAACACTAGAATACCCGTTATTTACATTGAACGATCAAAAGGAATATAGGCTTGTGAGGCGCTATGTAAGAAAGCGTGAAGTAATTGATATTTTGGACAAATATGTAACAATAAATGAATTTATGAAGATGGCAGATATAGGTTATGCTCAAGCAATGTTTGTAATCGATAGTTTTAATATAAGGAAGATGCAATTTATAAGGAAAAAGGAGTTCACGTTCTATAAAAAAAAGGATATTAGAATGTTTTTGATGTATAGAAGTAAAACGGTAGGAGAGAAAATACGATTAAATATATCGAATGAAGATTTAGTAATATTGAATGATGTTCTTAAGTTATTGGATTTAAATGTCTATAATTATAAAAAGTTTCTAGAAAAAGGATTATTAAAGATTAGTCAGAAAATAGGAAGACATATATTTTTTAGAAAAGAAGAAGTTGTTTCGTTAAAAAAGGAAAAAGAGGAAATGGATAAGGAATTAAGGGTTAAGTACTATACTAGACAGGAAATTTTTAATGAATTTAACATAAACGTGGATTCTATCCGGGAAAATATACAGACAATTGAGATACCTATATTAGTGAGAGGGCTTCCTAGATATTTTAATGGTAGATATTTATATTTGAAAGAGGACATTATTAAAGAATATGAAAGACGAAATGAAAATTTAAATCTTTATATAGATAGGGGGTCTATATATGATAATTTTATGTACAGATTAAGAGCGGAGGGTATGGAGTTTTCTGATTCTTGCAAAGAAACGGGTAGATTGTGGTTTGAATTTGTAAGACTTAAATCAGAATCTTACTCAGGATCGAATTTTGTTTCAAAAAATGCAAGGGTGCTAGAGTACCTTTCTGTTACGAGGGTCTTAACTGGGAGAGTTTTTGATAAGGAGTTATTTATGTACTCTTCTAAGGAGCTTAATTTGATGTTTTTTAATAATAATACTAAAGAAAAAGTAAAAAAAATACTTTATATATTTTTAAGAGAAATTGATCAAATGGAAGGATATTTCTTAAAGGAAAAAATGTTTAAAATTAGAAATATAAATAGTCCGTATAAGGGTGAAGTTAAGAAAAAGAAACAATCGGAAATTTATACAGCAGAAGAATTTATGAAGTTTTTTAAATATATTTCTAACCTAGATATTCATAAAGATAAGGCTATAAGTAGTGTAAGAGAGGTGTTATTAAAGTCTTTAAGAAATAATTCAAAGGATGTCTCCTATAATCGTTATGACTCTGTTTGGTTGTATACATTAGTACATTTAAATAATGCTTGGAGACACTGGGACTGTATGGAAATCCCTAGAATAAGCTTTGAAGGAACCAGTATTATTGACAGTATAGAGTGGATTCAGAATAATGAGTTAAGCATTGAAGATGCCAAGACAATAATAAGGAAAATACAAATTAAGAATTTAAAGCATTCTAAAACTGGCGCAAATCGTTATTTTTATTGTTCGGAGCAATTAATTCTTCCTATGGCGTATGCAGCAGTTTTATGTGAAATAAGGACAAGAATATTTAATCCTTTAAGTGATTCGCTAATTGATTTTCAGTCTAAGAATCGGTTACTTACTAGTTATCCTTATAAGGCGTTTTTTGATGCTTTTCCAGAGGAAAACCTTAAATTTTCATCATTAAAAATGAATCGAACTTTTATCACACTTGCTTATAATTTATCTAAAAATCAAAAAGGTTCTGCGCATGAATTAGAGTTATTAAAATTTCTTCGTAACCATAAGTCGATTGAAACTACTAATATATATATTCATATAAATCAACGAGAAGTTAATTTTCTGAGTAATCAAATTTTTTCTAGGGATTATTTTGGGTTTATAGCAGATGGATTTGCTAATATTCTATTTGGTCCAACTAAAAATATAGAAGAAAGAACTAATCAAATAAATATTATATATGAGAAGATTGGGAAAGATCTGAGATTGGAAGGTATAGTGGATGCTTTATTATACCTTATAAAACAAGAAAATGTGGTTATGGATATTATAAAGGGACTTGATGAAGAAACAATGCAGAATATCTATAATAGACTCAATATGGGAATGTTGTATTCTAAAACAAGACATGTTCAATGCTTGGTATCATCAGAAAACTGTATGTATCCAGAGCGAGAAAATTGTATAGGCTGTCCGTTCGCTATTTATAATTTTTATGCTCTTTCTGCCATTACTGAACAAATACTTAATCATGTCGATTTTTTTGCCAGGAATGATAGGGAACATAGATATAAAGGAGATTATGAAAGAAATGCAATCCTTTTTTTTAGAGATTTAAAATTGTTTAAAGAAGCTGAAAAAAAGTTTGGATCTAGTATATATGAATTTTTGGGTATGACCAAAAGAGAATTTGAATTTGTCTTAAGTCAATTGCCTTCTGTTACACAATATATTTCGCAGACAAAGTAGGTGGGAATAGTGAATAAAATAATGCAGATTGCAGAATTAAGTGATGAATTATTTGATTTAGAATTTAGTATCGAACTTTCTATGGGAAATCTGGAAAACCTTGAGAAAAACAAATTTACTAAAGTCAATTTTTATGATGATCAATGGAATTTATATGATGAGGAAAGAGACCAAATGTCATACCTTCGTTTTAGTAGAGTAAAGGAAGAGCTCAGTGGATACTCTTTGAAGGAAGTAGAAAGGTTTATATTAGTAATGAAATGTTGGGCGGCTAGCTTACTAGTTAAGTATCAATATAGAACTGTAAGTAGGAATTTTGGTTATGTGCTAGATGAGCTGATAAAAACAGAAGCCTTTAGAATAGCGTATTTAGAAGATTTTATTGAGAGGATCTTAGCAAAAGGAGGGCGTGTGAAATCTTGTATAGCTGCAGCTATATTTAATTTTTATAATTATTATGATCTTTTCGAAGGGAAAGAAGAATATCTGAGGTTTTTGTCAACCATCCCGTCTGTCCAATCAAATACACGAACTATCCCTACTGTTAAGGATTGTCTTAAGTTTGTATGGGTTTTAAATGATTTTTATGCAAAATCGAATGATGCTGATTGGAGATATTTGTATTTCTTTCCAATACGAATTTGGTGGCATTTGACTTCAGTAATTCCAATAAGGATTGGAGAATTTCTCCTTTTAAGAAGAGATTGTATATATACTAAAAATAATCGTTATTATCTCAAGTTGCCTCGTATTAAGCAGAAAGGTCAGACAGGTAAGAAAATAATTGATGAGTTGGAGATTTCCGTAAGTGTATACTTAATGTTTAAAGAGTATATGGAATTAACAGAGGATTATGGTTATTCAAAAACTCTTCTATCATATAGGACGTATAAAGGGATATTAAATAAACCGATCAAATGCAGGAATTCTAATATCTTAAGAGATGCTATTTTTAAAAAAATCCTCTATGATTTTTATGATAAGGTAATTGCTGCCCCACCATATAATTTTACAGTTAGACGTATTGGAGAGGATTCGGAGAAAGAAATTAGAAAAGATAGAAGTAATGGAATAAGGTTTGATTTTGAACGCCGTTTAAGACCTAATGACACAAGACATATAGCGTTTTTATCTTTAATGGTTCAAGGATTTCATCCCATTGAGATTGCTCGGTTGGGAGGGCACAATACAATCTACTCACAGCGGCACTATCAGCAACATGATTTTTTTCTTACAGATTCAGGAATATCTAAACTTATTAAAATGTTTAGTCTTACAAGTCATTCCTTAAATAATTCTGTCCTTTCTCCTGAAAGATCGAGCAACACAATAAATATAGGAAAGTTATTTAGGGAGAAATTTATATTTTCTCCAGCCAAAACATTGAAACAAGAATGGGATAAGCTTGAAATTGGTTATTGTACGGCCCAAGTAAAAAATTGTAAAACACAGTGTTTTCGGTGCTTTGAATATTGGAGAATAGAATATGATGAGTTTTTGGAAAAAAGGGAAAAAATCGAAAAATGGATAGAAGAGAGTCGAGAGGAAGCACTTGCTCTATACAAAACATTGTTTAATTTACACCGTAAGTTAATTAGTAATTCGTATAAAAAAATAAACCCAAACCTAACAAGTGAATTGGCAATAAATTCAAAAAAACTGAGGGGTTTATTGGAAAGTATCGATAAATTCAATGAAGTTTATGAAGGGTGGTTGTACGATGAATAAAGTAGGAAGAAAAAAGAAGGAATATCCAGAAGATGAGATAAAAAAAATTATCTTGAGCTTTGTAAAAAATAAAGGGATTAAATCTGAAATTCCAAAGAGATCTTTAAGTAAGTATGCTAAAAGTCTATTTAGAGAGGGAAATCTTCCTTGGTTAAATGAAGAAATTTCTGATAATTATTGGATTCGTACTGAAAGAAGGGGATTTCAATTAATTGAGGAGTATAATTCTGTTGTTCATAAAACATTAGCGCGAAATAACCACATTCAAGTACAATTACCAAGTATAGAGGGAATTGTAAAAAAACACGATAAGGATTTAAAGCAACTATTGAAAAACCTTCTTCCTTATCAGAGGGAATTAAAGATAAGTCAGAAGAACAACAGTGTATTACAGGAAGAATTAAGCGAATTAAAGGAACAGCTAAATAAGAAAAGTTTACTTGTTTCAACTCTTGAAAAGAGAATGAAATTACAACAAGAAGCAATTTATCAGATGTTTGTATATGGGTCAGTTACAAATCCTAAGCTTAGAAATTTAATGGAATTGGGACATGAAGCTGATTCTATAGTTAAGGATGCTTTACAAAATATGTTTAATTTGAGAGCGGATGAATTTTTGAATCCAGACAAGCCTGCTGTTAATGCTGAATGTGAAAAAATTGTAGAGTTGGATAAACATCAATTTAAGAGATCTCTTTTAGAGGATTTCCGAAACTTGTGAATAGTATAATCTTAAGGTGGTCTCTTATATTCAGTAATTTATATTAGGAATTGAATTTTGGAGAATTGAAAAAAGCACTTTGTTTTGGAAAGGATTATTCATGAATTAAAAGAGAAATGCAACTGTTAAATAAAAGAGAACAATTTTGGGAACGTCTAGGAAGTCGGTTGGAAGGTATAAAGTTTCTTGAACATAAGTGTAGGCTTCAAGAAAGGATAGAATAAACAAACTAAGATATTTAGATAATTAAAATTAAAGATTTAGTAAGGGGTATATAAATTTATACATAGATTCTATATTATAT
>NZ_QNUA01000067.1:0-2705 GCF_008042285.1 Bacillus sp. AR13-1 | reverse complement strand
TATGTTAACATTTTCATATTTCAATGTCAACCAAGTTTTTTTATTTCTTTTGTCGCTTTCTGCGTTGTTGCTATCGGCGACTTGTTCTATATTACACCTCTATAAGCTAATCGTCAACACCTTTTTATAAAGATATTTAATTTAATATGTTCACACCATTTTATCCTGCTATTTGCGGACAGTAAGACTCCCACCTCAAAGTTCGGCTGAAGCAAGGAAGTTAGTAGTGAGCCTGACGATCATAAATTCCCGATTAGTAAAGGTTACATAAAAATCCACAAAGATTTTACTAAATAGCAATCATTGTCTACCTCTATCTACTAATCTCCCCTAACAAACCTCTCTATTTCAAGAGGATTATCCCCCGTACATTACTGGGTTCCACAAGAAATTCTTTTCTAGCAACTTCATTTACTCTCCTTATCTTAATTACAATATCTCTTTCTAACAGTACACTCACTCTCCTGAACCACTCATAATAGAATGAACCGAATATAGACTAGATTCAATTAATATTAAAAATTATGATGAGTAAAGGACCATTCGTAGATTATTTCATAAAACCAGTTGGAGATAGAATAATTGGTTCGTTTACAGATTTCACGATACCTTCATAGAAAAACACTTATTGTTTTGATACACGTCAACTATAGACAAGAAAAAGACGCTAAAACATATGAACATGCAGCTGTCATAGCACCGTAGCTCGCGAACCTATACGGTCTATAGTGAGAGTGGTGATGGCACACTACAATCTTGCACGTCAGCGATACCCAAAATGGACTTCGCCTTTGGTAGCAAGAATCACACTGATGTTAATCAGGTTGCCCCTTTAGCAGTGGGAGTGTCAATAAATCCAATATTAATAATTGAAATATACTTTACTGAAGAACCACTTCACTAAAGCACGTAAAGTTACAAGCTATACTAGAAATCCGAACCTAGTATGGCAGCTCTTCTTTAAACACATATGTCCAATAGAAAATAAGCGCCTCAATTGATCGAGTATGTCCATTACACCATTCAAGAACGAACGTTCTATTCTCTTGTTATCCACCACTACTTCCTTGCATTTAAGTAATCACACTATAATTTTTCACTTACACTTATCTTCTATATAAAAGCTACAAAATTATAAAATTTAAAGAGTTGTATCTTATATCTATAAGTTTTTCCGTTAGAAGAGCAAATAGCATCGCTAACAAAGCATATAGTTTCATTATTTCCAACCAAATTACAAATAGAGTATATAACTACCTACATTTATTCCCGATGAACCCATTCTTCCTCCAACTTATTTATATCAACGTGATAATAGAGACAAATATGCTGTTCAAATAGCAACCAGTGGCCAACTATACTTTAGTTATCTTATTTATAAGGCTACATCCAACTACTAGAGGAAACAAGTAGAACTTATAAAGAAGCTGAACACTATGTACAAGAGCAGTTCCAATATTACTACTCATAACTGATCTTCCCGCTCGAAAATTTTCTTGGGAATTTCGTGTAACAAACTATCCAAACTATAAAAAAGATTATAGAGTCTAAACATTAATCCACACATCTTTATCCAAAATGTTATATACGAAAGTAATACATAAGAGTTTCAAGAACTATATTTTGAAATTATCGCCGCTCTTCAAAAGCCAGATTCAGAAAAAAGAACACGCGCTATTATCTTTTTAACTCCACCACTTTCACCATATAACTACTTAAAACAAATGAAGTGAAACTTTAATCAGCAGGGGGATTGTTGATCCCCCACTGATTATTAGCCTTCACCAATCAGGCGTTTACGGGCAACAGGGCTCCCACCTAACTTCTTTGCTCCAGCTGAATTTTGAGATGGGAGTTTTACTGCCCGCAAATAGCGGGATAAATGAAACAAATAGCCTGTTACAATGAACTTTTTTCATGTACCACTATTCGGGTTCACTTCAATTTAACATGTGGTAGCTTCTTTGCTATTCACGAATTAAAGCCATTATCATACAGTATCATCTCATTTCTATAATTATTCAGTTAATTAGTTCAATTATATATCAATAGAGTGTAGGAGACTGATAAAATCATAGTTAAGAGCGTCTCATAAGACTTGTCTCAAAAATGAGGTGATATTTTGCGAAAAATCGGTTATATACGCGTCAGTTCAACTAGCCAGAATCCTTCAAGGCAATTTCAGCAACTGAACGAAATCGGAATGGATATTATTTTTGAAGAAAAGGTTTCCGGAGCAACAAAAGATCGTGAACAACTTCAAAAAATGTTAGAGGATATACAAGAAGGTGACATCATTTATGTTACGGACTTAACTCGGATTACTCGTAGTACACAAGATTTATTTGAATTAATCGATAACATACGGAGTAAAAAGGCAAATTTAAAATCCTTAAAAGATACATGGCTAGATTTATCAGAAGATAATCCCTACAGCCAATTCTTAATTACGGTTATGGTGGGTGTAAACCAATTAGAACGTGATCTTATCCGTATGCGGCAGCGTGAAGGAATTGAACTGGCTAAGAAAGAAGGAAAGTTTAAAGGTCGGTTAAAGAAGTACCATAAAAATCATGCAGGAATGAATTATGCAGTAAAGCTTTATAAAGAGGGAGATATGACTGTAAATCAAATTTGTGAAATTACAAATGTGTCTAGGGCCTCATTTATATAAATACGCTTACCTTTAAACAAATAAGCTTGTT
>NZ_QNUA01000066.1:0-1771 GCF_008042285.1 Bacillus sp. AR13-1 | reverse complement strand
TGTTGCTATCGGCGACTTGTTCTATATTACACCCATGTATATTAATCGTCAATAGTTTTAAATAAGTTTTTTATAAAAATATGAATTAACTATACCAACAAGCCGTTAGCACAATAATAATACCCTTGAATGTAACTCCCCAAAATAAACTAAATACGAATAACCTATAAAAGTCACTGTAGGTTATTCGTATTTAGATGTCATTAATATACATATGACATTTTAAATTTATCCCCTCATTACATTATGCACACCATAATAGAAAGAAAGAATTAAATATTATTCCTTTGAAGGTATCGAGCAGCTACCATCTGCACAATAATCATCTGTTGTACTATTTATTGAAAGATCTTGAAGTTCAGACTTAGGGTTCTCTTCTTCCCACACCTGTTGAAGTGCACCAACAAAGGTTTCAAGTGGTTGTGCACCTGAAATAGCATACTTTTGATTAACAATAAAATAAGGTACCCCTGTAATTTTATATTGTTGAGCAATTGATTCATCAATCCTAACCTCATTGGCATAAGCATTTTTATTATGAATAACATTTAAAGCCTCTTCCCTATCTAGACCGGAAGCTTCAGCAATATTAGCTAGTGTTTCCACATCACTTAAGTTTCTCGATTCAGTGAAATATGCAAAAAGTAGATTTTCTGTAATCTCCTTTTCCTTCCCCTGATCCTTTGCGAATTTCGCCAAACGATGTGCATCAAAAGTATTTGTTGGCTTCATCTCTTCAAAATTGAAACTCAAACCCATACTAGCTGCATGATTGCCTAGTTGTATATTATTACGATCAGCTTCTTCAACACTAATTCCATACTTCGATGCAAGCACTTCATTAATACTCGTTCCAGAGTAGATCGGAGCATTTTGATCTAATTCAAAACTTTTAAACTCAACTTCAACATCTTTCTTATGTGGAAATTGCTCTAAAGCCATTTCTAATCTACGCTTCCCAATATAGCAAAACGGGCATACAAAATCAGACCAAACTTCAATTTTCATATGAACACCTCATTAACATTTATTTTTCAATCATTGTAGCACTGACGTTACGGAATTCAAAAATTTATGCCTCAAGAAGTTACGACTACTAATCAAAGAAGATTTCATACCCACATATACAATTCAATTGTAAATGAGCCCCTTGTTCAACATGCCTATATCTCACTACATATTTAGCCATAATATAGCTGTTCTCATAATAATTGAAAGCACCTGTATCATTTTCATAGATTATGTACTACTTCCCTATACTTAATAACTAAAGGAAGCAATTACTCAAAACTCTATTATTATAAGAATGAAAAGATTTATTTTCAAAAGTATATTAATGAAGAAGATTTAGATGTCCAATCATGAAAAAGAAGTATTTACCGGCAGAAACACCTCTAATGTTTATTAGTTAAGGGATACTGTATACAGGATTTTAAGGGGAAATAGCTATATAATTCATAAACCATTAAATCATTTAGAGTATAGAAGCTTCAATTATGCGCCAAGTTTTTTAGAAATTAATTATAAAAGAAGGGAGGTTTCCCTCTTATATTGAAAATATGACCAATAATGATCCTATTACGAAATACATCTAGTTTAATGAGCGCTTAATAAAAATAGCGAAAATACTTCGCCTTTATCATGATTCCGTAAATAATTTTCCATCTGGTATGATTTAGCAATATTTCCACCCTTGTTTCTAACGAAACAAATATGCAAAAAAAACACAAGTCAAAAGACTTGTGTTTTAGCTTGCTTGGCGACGTCCTAC
>NZ_QNUA01000065.1:0-1156 GCF_008042285.1 Bacillus sp. AR13-1 | reverse complement strand
TATATATATATAAGAAGAGTAAAAATATAATTTACCGAAAAAATTTTATTTTTAAAATTTTCGTTTGTTTTTTTTGTATATTGTGCCTATAATGAGAGAGCACCACAACTTTATTAACATTTTTTTACATTACCCCCTTTAAATTGATAGTCAGAGAACTTATAATTGGAGGCACAATATGTATACAGAAATATTAAATGAAAAACTAGTAGAACTGAAAAAAAGTGGGCAATATCGTGAGTTTGTTACATTAAATCGAATTCGTGGACAATATCCTTTAGCTAAATTAAATGGATCAGAAGATAGTAAGCCTGTAGTTGTCTGGTGCAGTAATGATTACTTAGGAATGTCACAACATCCAATTGTTGTTGAGGCTATGCATAACGCAATTGATTTATATGGCGCAGGATCAGGTGGTTCTAGAAATATTGGTGGTACACATTACCAATATGAGAAATTGGAGTCAGCATTAGCTGAATGGCATGGGAAAGAATCTGCACTTGTATTCCCGACAGGATATGGATCAAATGATGCAACACTTCAGTGTTTGCTACGTTTATTTGAAGATTGTATTGTCTTTTCTGATGAGCTTAACCATGCGTCTATAATTAATGGGATACGTAGTACGAAAGTAGAGCGTACAATTTTTAAACATAATGATACAGAACATTTAGAGCAATTACTTGCATCACAGCCATATAATCGACCAAAAGTAATTGTTTTTGAGTCAGTTTATTCTATGGATGGTGACATTGCACCAATTGAAGAAATTGTTAAACTTGCTAAGAAATATAATGCTTTAACTTTCCTTGATGAAGTTCATGCAATTGGTATGTATGGACCTAGAGGAGCAGGGATAGCAGCTGATCTAGGTATTGCAAATTCAGTGGATATTATTCAAGGGACTATGGCTAAGGGAATTGGTGTTATTGGAGGGTATATTACAAGTTCGGGAGCAATGATTGATGCAATTCGATCTTTTGCCTCAGGTTTTATATTTACAACTTCACTACCACCAGCTATAGTCGCGGCATGTTATACAAGTGTTGAGCACTTAAAGGTTTCTAAAGTAGAAAGAGATGGTTTACATAAAAAAACAGAAATGTTAAGAAGTTCTTTTGAAAGAGCGGGAATTCCAATTATGAATTCAAGCGAG
>NZ_QNUA01000064.1:0-10257 GCF_008042285.1 Bacillus sp. AR13-1 | reverse complement strand
ATATATATATACGTACAAAATGCTCTAGACTGGAGAAAATCATTCTATTCTTTATTTATATAATTCTTTACAACATACCAGTTTCTTGGAATTCAAAATCTAAAATTTTCTTAAATTCGCCTTAATTGCTTACATTCCAACAATTAGTTCGCCTTCATTCGTAACTAAAATTTTCATTTCTTTTAGATTTATATAAGCCTGTTTTTCTAATAAATTATATTTTTCTTTAGGTAGAAATTTTGGCCCTTTGATAAAACTCGCATGACTTGCTTTTAAATTTTTTAGCCCCTTTACTACTTCAGGTACTATTTTTAATAAATAAGGAGAATCTAATGGCGCTGCATACCTATATTCTAAAATACGATACACAGATTTCTCCATCTCCTCAAGACTTCTAGACCATTTCCCTTCACAAATAGCATCACAAGATGCATATATGACAGCATAAAACATAGCAGAAGCATTATTTTTTCTTTGTAAATCAGGCAATAAAGCTCCTTCCTTTATCGGGTCTACATGCTTGGATATTTCTATCAATAAATCTCTGTAGTCTCCGGTATATACTCCGGCATCAATAAAATCTTCCATTCCTGAAATATATTCATAGGTACTAGCTGGGAAATACGTTTGCCCCATAAAGAGTTTATTTGTACTAGAGAATCTCTCAGTTATCTTATCCCATCCCTCCCAGTGAATATTGAAATAGTCTAAAGTGGGGATGTACGCCATAGTACCATCCTGTTCGTAGGGTACTATAATAGAAATTTCAGTATCACTAGTTGTAAAATGATCCCACCCAGCAATCCAAACAACCCTTTCATATTCTTCATGTTTACACTCATTAACTACACCTATATCTAAATCCTTAATTTCAGATAAGACCAGCCTTACATCGGTTAATATCCTTATAGCCTCCATGATTGTTATGTGAGTTCCTGGATTATGCTTTGCTTTATTATAGGATGTTCGAAGTTGGTGAAGTGTATGTATAGACTTAGAAGAAACACTTAACTCCTCTAATCCATCAATTAACTCAAAGAAATTCCCCCTATTTCTTCTACTTTTGTATACTGCTTCTTTAAGAAACACTTCTATTGTTGATCCAATCTCTTTCAAAAGGCTTTTAACGTCATGTTCTGTATGATGAGTACTAGAAATACGTAAAGCATTTGAATATACTTGATTCACAATATTACCCATTATTTCGATATGTGTTCTCATACTTTCACTCCTTAATAATTTTCTTTAATGCCTGTGCTACTTTATTATTAAAGTCTATATTTATTATACAGACTACAATCTAACAAACTATAGTCCCTCGAAACTATTCTATATACCTCTTCATGTATTTGATGTCACTTTTTCATTTACATCAATTGCCCAATATTAATTGTAGAAGTCATTACCAGAGTCTGCATTAAACATTGGGAGAGTGGTTTCTTGAGTATTGAACAAACTTTTGATAATGTCTTGCAAGAATATCGTCTTAATTCAAAAATGAGTCAAGAAGAATTAGCGTTTAACTCTGGACTAGACAGAACTTATATCAGTCTTTTAGAAAGAGGAAAAAGAAAACCAACAATAAACACTTTATTTGCATTAGCTAGAGCCTTAAAAGTTAATCCGTCACAGTTAATTGAAGAACTAGAAGAAAAATTATCAAATCCAAAAATATAAAAAGAAACAAAAGAAAATACTTCAAGTGTTTTCTTTTGTTTCCTTATACCATTTAAAGAATAATAAAATAGTTTAATTTCAGAAGGACGAATTATTAAAATAACTCCTATTCTACCTAAATAAACATAGTAAGAACTATGAAAAATAGTTAAATTAATTAAAACAAATCTTTCATTTTTTCATCTTTATATTCGTCTAAAACTTTATATCTTATTTCAGTTTTATCATTTATCCAGCCCACGAACCATTCTTCTTTCCGACTACGTTCAGATATCTTTTCCATATAGAAATCCCACACAATCGCTAGTTTATTTCCTTCCAAATACCCTTTTAAATAATCTGCTCTAAATAACAAGTTTCTTTCATACCCTAAATACTGCGCATCAAAGACAACCATATTTTCAGCCTTGTCTTTCCATACTCCCTCAGAAACTTGAACTAGTTCAAAAAACTTCACTAAATCAGCATTTGGTAAAAGGTAACTGCATGAAGTTTTTTCTCCAGAAACAGAATTTATATTTGCCTCCCAGGAATATTCCCAAACTGAATCTTCACACTTTATATTTTCAAATTCCTTTTCATAATACATATCTGAAAAGGCTGGGTGCCAGTAGTGTTCAAATGCAAATATATCATCCGTATTTTTCCAAGAAACACTTATATCCCCTTTATTCATAGATTTTAAAGCGATGTAATTTTCTTTATCTTTAAGCGGCAAGAAAACTGCCTTTGTCTTTATAAAAAACTCATCCCTATCAATGAAGTTTTTTCCATTGTCCCTTTCTTGATTAATTAATTGTGCTAAAGATATATATTTATGTCCTCTATACTCAATAAATATGAAATTACCGAGACATTTAAACTCCTCTTTATTTTGGGCCCAATTTTTATTTGGTCTATACGGTAAATAAGATTTTATTAAATTACGCGTACTTTTTTCTGGTGGATGATCTAAAAAACTGGGATCAATATTCCTTAAAGACGACCCCCATGGTTCATTTATTTCCTTATTAACAGGATAGTTATCTTTTAATTTCGCTAGTATTTCATATAACGCAATCCACTGGTATTTTTTACCGATACGTTCTACTAGATTTTCGTGCCTATTATAATATCTGAGATTTCTATCATATTGACCATGTACCTTTTCATCATATCCATATTCAATAATTCTCATTATGGCGATATTACTTAAATCCTGATCGTCAAATTGATCCTTCCAGTTATACACTTCACGTCCAAAAACATATCTTCCAAAATCTCCATAAGCCCCAATACCTCTTCCATATTCCGTCGTCATAGATTTAATTATTGAATCAAATCCACAATACCCTTTTCCTGATATATGTTGCATTTCTTTTAACTTGGTATTTAAATCTTGTAATGAATATGTTTTTTTATACCAGCTACTCGAATATGGAGGATTTATTTTTTCGTATTCTTCAAGGTTAATAACTCCTTTATTTACAGCAAATAAAATAATGCTTCTTGCATAATCTCTAATTAATACATTCGAATAAACTTCATCCTGTATAAAGATATTAGTATAAATAACGTCAACTATTTCAACTAATTGCGGTACTTTATTTATTCTTAAAATCGCTCCATATAAGCTGATCAATAACCTTTCCAGAACATATGGATCATTTACATCAATAAATCTATTAAGATTCTTTAAAATAATTAAAGGTTCTTTTATATATAGTTTTATTAATGCAGTAGTAGAAATATCTCGCAGTTTTTTGTCAGTACATGTAAACAACCAAATAAAAGTTGTAGATAACAATTCAAAATTTCCATACTCGAAATGTTTAAAACTTAAATTTTGTTTTAAAAGAATTTCTACAAGACGCGTAGGTACTTCTGAATTACTATTTATAGATATTGTCCAACTTCCATCTCTTGTAGACATAGACATCTTGTACAGAGTATCATGTAAAAATTCTGCGTTTAACGGTGATTCTATAATATAAGACTGTTTTAACAACCTTTCGTATACTAAGCTTTGTAAATCTATATCTTTTTGTCTTAAACATAGATTTACCCATTCTAAAGTTTTGTCATTTATATTTTGTACGTTTCTCCATGCAATCCCCCGAACGAACGCTTCTGCTATATTAAAAGTTATACGCTCAAAGTCAATTAAATCTAGCCATTCTACTTTTAATTTTTCTGGAATAATTATTGATAAGCTCTCATAAACTCCATAATAAAATGAGTTATCAGATGACAATATATTTTCAAATAAGCTTTTGTCTTGTTGATATCTTTCTAATAAAACTAGGGATACATATATATCTGCAAATCTTTCATAAGTAAAATAAACTAGGCTTTCACCATGACTCCTTTCATTAATGGATAAAATATTTTCTTCTGCTAAACCTAAAAGTATTTCTCGATATCCAATTGTATATGGCTTTGCTATATTCTCTATTACTTCATAAAGCCGCTCTATTTCAATGCCATACCTCTCACTCTCAATAAATTCCGAGGCAATTTCTTTCAAAATTTTATCTACTAAATTTAATGAATTTATATATGAAAATCTTTTATCAAGTGATAGTCTATCATTAACCTTATTAATATATTTTTCTAATACTTGAACTATACTCCAACCTCTGAATCCAACATACTCTTCTTGAATTGCTTCACAATAAATTTGTAAGAAGAGGGGATTATAACACTCGTTTTCTAAAGATGGGAATATTACCGGATTTATCTTATAATAATTAAAAAATGGGTCCAAATCTTCCAAACTTAGATTATTAAATCCCTTATGCTCTAATTTATACAACGGAAAATCTTCTTCAATATTTTCAGGTAATATGCTTCTCAGATAATTACTCCTAACTGATAACACAACGGCAATATTTTCAAATTCTTTAATAAAATTTAAAAAATTCATTAAATAGCTTTTCCAAAAATGTTTACCTTCCCCTTCATTTAAAGCATCTATTATAATTACAGTTCTTTTATTTTTCTTCTGTGCTCTATCATTAAATTCTTTAAAAAAAGACTCTTTAGAACCTTTGTAATCAATTAAATCAAATAATTGTTTAAAAGGATGGTCATGTGTATTTAAATGTTGACCTAAAAATAAGAAAACACTATGCCCAACTTCTTGTAATTTTTTAGCATTGTCTGCCAATAAATGTGATTTCCCAATTCCTGCCTCTCCATATATCAATAGATACGGCTCGTTAATTAATTGAGGTTTTATCAAATACATATAATCATTCATTACTCTTTCATGATTGATTATTTGATTGATTAAATTAATGACTTCATTTCTAATATTTTTTTTAGTTTCTTCATTAATTTTATATCTTAATCCCTCAATTTCTTCCATAAAGCTATTGATTTCTTCTTTAAAGCTTTTCAAATTATTTTCTAAATAAAACCCTTTATCATTAAAATTAATATTCTTTAAATAGTTTAAAATCTCTTCAATAAAAGAAAGATTCTTAAATTTTATATCTTCCTTATACGTATCTAAAACCATATTTAAATTAATAATACTGTCTTGATACTTATTAATTAACACAGTAAACTTTTCAAAAATTAGCTTGTCACATACTAATGAATCAAATACAACATTTAGATCCGTTTCTACATTCGCTTCTGAATTATACCTTTTACCTAAATCTAATATATTTCGATCAAGTATTTTCTCTAAATACCCATCCGTATATTTTTCTAAGTGAGCCCTTTCTTGAATTTCATATAAATTTTTTTCAAAGTATTCTTTTAGACTGTTATTACTTTCAAGAATGCTATTTTGAACATTTGCCAAAATACTCATTTCATTTGTTTTAAAACTTTTGTCCCTATATCCTTCAAGATATGTAATCAATTCTTTAAGATATTGTGTTACAATCGGATGACTTTCTATCTCTTCTAGCTTCACAGATTTTCTATAATTATTTATTTCATTCATTGCTATTTGAGATAATTGCTCTACAAAAGCATCTTTGGTAATAGTGTTGTATGTAGCTCCAAATACATAATTAAATATCCAAAGCCCATTCTTTTCTTCATTCAAAAACTTTTGAAATGTATTTGAATCAACAAATGTGTCTTCAAATTGTTTTTGAAATGATTTTATCTTTTTTAATTTGGATTTAATCTTCCATTTTTCGATGAAAGAAGTAGTTAGAGACCCCATAATTTTACTTATTATAGGTTTTAGAATAAATGTAAACTTAAGCAATTTTTTCACACCTTTTTAATGATATTTTTCCTTTTCCTAACGGTTAGGGTATCCAGATATTTTTAAACAACTACTATTCTCTAATAGACAATCGTTATTTTTTAAAAGTAGTATTATGTTTTTCTAACATTTGTGAATACTGATTCTGTACGCTGTACATAAATCCCCATAAAAACTCTATCGATATGCATAAAAAAAGCTCCTCTTGTTAAGGAGTCTTCGCTCTCTTATATATCAATATCAATTCTCCAAAGTTTTTTGTCCATAGAAACGCTAGGTATACGATATGAGATTTATTAGTGTATTTCTAACATTTTAATACTCATCTATTGTCTAGATACCTAATTTATTTAATTCTTTTCTTTTATTAACAATTTCATAAAGACAAAAATCTTCATTAATCTTTATTACAATCGCAACCAACAATTTCAAAATCAGCAAATAATTTTTATAATTTGTTTCTTCATTACTATTGACCGCATTTCCTAATCTACCGTGCGCATATTTATTTCGTAATTGAGGACCATTTTGAAACTTACTGTTGTTCAAATAGTAATCAAACATATCTTGTTCTGACTTCGAAAATAAAGTTGATTCGAATTCAATTTTATTTTCTCGATGCATTATTTTTACCTCCGCTTGTAGTGATTCAGGCAATCTATACATGCTAATTACATTATAGTGATAAAGTTCATAAAGAATTTTTATTCTTAAGGGGTTTTTCCATCTCAAAAAACCATCAATAATAGAGATATAGTCATTATCTACAAGATATTGCAGTTCTGTTTTTTGGTAGTCTTTAAATTCATCTATATTTACTTTATGTTTTTCTAACAAATCAAAAAATGTTTCACTATCTTTCTGTGGATTTCCTAGATATCCAAGAAGCGTTTGATCTGAAAATAAACGCTGTAAAACTGGATTTAATATATCCTTTGCATATATATATTTATTATTTATTAAGCTAGGCACTTGGCTAAATGTTATCCCACTAGATGATAATGATAACATTTCGTGATTAATCACCTCATATTTAACATAACTTCTAAATTGCTGTAATACATATTCTATTTCTGGTAAAATATCTCTACATTTTTCCTTAAAAGATGACCCTTCAGAAGGTGCTGTAAAAACGTAGTCTAACACGGCAAAATCTTCTTTAAGATATGTTTTAAAAAACCATTCGAGTATTTCTTCTAACCTAACATTTTGTTTTCTTAACAATGGATAATATAATGCCATTGAAGCATCCGTTAATGTTTCACTATCTTTGAAAGTTTCATTAACAGGGTAGTCTCTCTTTGCTTTTAATTGAATATTATCTAGAAATGATGTTCTAATAGATATATTACTTACAAAATTAATTCTTCCGTTACCATCAATAAACTCAAATATCCAAATGAGGTTATTTAATATAGTTTCAAAATCTAATTCCTGTTCTAAATAAGTTTGATCATATACAATTTCAAACCCTGCACACCCTAATTTATGTTCTACTAACCTAGGTGCATCTTTTTGCAGCATAAACTTATATGTAAAAGATACTCCTGTACTATTTTTAAACAGTTCCTCTTCAATAATTTCTTTTCTTTTTTTGGCCTTCCATCTATGTTCATCCGTCACAGAAAACTCTTTTGTATTATGATGATTTAGGATAAGTTGTAAATAACTAGGGTTAGCTTCTGAAGAATTAATATAATTACTCATTAACACATTCAATTCATCTTTCGTTAGCGATTTAGGTAAATACAAATGCTTTGTATTTGTTTTAGAATCGACAACATATTTATCAAATAGTAACTCTACATTAGATGGGCTTCTTAATAAAAAGTTCTTAACCACCGTTCCGTAATCCTCAACAAGTTGAGGATGTTGACATACTTGAGTGATTGAAAATAAATTTTTCGCTAGTAGGTTAGCAAAAGTATTTTCATCTATTCGAGTTTTTATATGACATTGTACAAAATTTTTTAAAAAATCCTCTTTATATTGCCAATGTAACATTTCAACTAATGACTCAATGTTTACTCCATCGATACTAGAAAAATAACGCGCAATATAACCTTTTAACCCCTTACTAAGCCCTGTTAACTTTTCTATATGGTCATCTGTCCATTGAATAAAAAAGACTTTATTCTCAATGTAAAGTGTACAATTATACAATTCCAAAATATCATTAATTGTACGTGCTCCCTCTTCTTTAAAGTTCAATATTATGTCTTCTGCTTGCGATAAATAATGACCAGCAGCTAAATCTGTTGCGCCATAAAATTTTACTCCTTTCACAAACACAGCTCCTTTAAAAAATATTCCAATGCTCACTCCAAAATTGAAAGAGAGTATTGAAATATTTCTTTTTTATTATACTGATAAAGAACGGATTATGGTATTAAACTCCAATTATAAACCATCTCTTTTAAAATACTTTTTTATTTTCCATTATCGAGTTTAAGATTTACATCAAATGCTTTGTTCAAATTACACTTCCCCTACCACATTTCAAGCATTTTTCTATGGAATTTTACACCAAATTTCATAGAATTTAAATCTCTCATTTAAATCCATCTACATTACTTTTGTAGATTTAAATATTTATTTATAATAAGAGCTATTCATTTCAGAATTCGGAGTTAAATCTGGATACACAATTCTAATAATCATTTGATCCATTTTGCTTTCTATGGTAGCACGTAATTCATTAATTTTATTACAGTCTTCTTCAAGCAAGTAAAATGCTAGACTTTTTAAATTGTGCATAATTTGATTAAATGATTTTATATCTAAACGTTCAGACTCATTAACCTGTTGTAATTCTGCAATTAACATATCAATCCATTGACGGGGTATTTTTGGTTTTAAGTGAGGTATTAAATTTATATCTCCGTCTTCTGACACTACAACTATCAAACACTCATTATCCTGGCTATCTATATATCTTAACGCAGAATTATACCTAGCTCCACGAGCTGAATCACCTTTGTCTGTAGCTCGTCCATCCAATATTACCCCTAAAGCATGACATTTCCCATTAGGATCTAATAGTACAGCTCCATCAATTGCAGTAACTAATCTCATGACTTCGGCAGTCAAATTTATCGGCTCAATATTTATGCATTGTCCATTGAGCCGATCCGCTTCTTCGGCCGCTTTATTCGTAATTACAACCATTGTTCCATGCTTTTGCTCCGTGGCCGCTAAAATTGCATCCCATATTAAATCAATATCATTTTCATTTATTCTTGAAAAAGTCCTTACTAGATGGTCAGAGAATAACCCCTTTTCCATTCGTTCTTTTGGTAATCTGGGTTCCCGATATTCTACAACCATTAAGACACTATCTCTGCAACTTAATTCCCACATAAAATGTCTTTTAAAATTGATAATAAATAAATTTTCATCTACAGAATCATAGTCTAATATATTTCCCATACCATAAACTTCATTCCCATTAGCTAATAAGCTTATATCCCCATTAGTCATTTCAAGAAGTTTTCTTATTGCTTTGTGATTGGATAAATCAATAGGAGAACTAAACTTCAAAGTTTGATTAATAGAAGGATGATCATCATTGGAAATAATAAGTTTCCCATTGCTCTCTCCACCTTCATAGTATTGAGAGGAAATAAGATTGAACATCTCAAATAGGTTAACATCCCCATGAAATTTAATGGCCAATGTTCTCAAAAAGGTTTCTCCACCACTCCTAATAAACTCGCTACCATTTCGTCCCAATACATACAGTTCTTCGCCTACACCGGGTATTTGTAGAGCGTTTGAACACGATCTTAAAAACTCAAAAATTGTTGCTTCAATTAAAGACCTCATAATTGGAAATCTCTCTAATGCTTTAGTATCGTTTAGGGTCGGAATTGATTCAACCGATTCTTTGTTTAATTGTAGTATTACAAAAACCCAATAACCGTAAATATATGTAGGCATAGATATATGAAATGATAATTTTTGTTCCTCATATGCCTCATCAAGTACCTTATTCATTGCATTAACTTTTGCCTTTAGCTTAAGTCTATGATGGTATTTTTTCTCAGCAAATTCATTACTAATGGACTTTTGTCTATCAGGATCATTACAATAAATATCTTTAGCTATATCATTTACCTTAGAAAATAATTCGGATTCAAATGGAGTATCAGCTGTAATTACTGAATTTGGATTTTCCATTTTATTATTTTCATCCCATACCCCTACTACCCATACTTTGGGATTTAAATCTGATTTTATATTATTGAATATTTCTTTAGCGGTGGTATTTAGAGAAACTTGAAAGTGCGGTTGATATCCCCATATATACATCCAATCATCCTTTCTAATTATGTATTTATACTAATAATCACAAATAATCACCTTATAAC
>NZ_QNUA01000063.1:0-27583 GCF_008042285.1 Bacillus sp. AR13-1 | reverse complement strand
AAAAGTAACTTCCGCTTTCGGTAGTTATGTAAATAAGCTGTCCATCTGGACAGCTTATTTTTTGCTTAGCGTGGTTTTTTTCCGAAATGCTGGCGATACCCCATCGCTATCAAGCTAAGCTTATGAAACGTCAATTATAGGCGAGATTGTTTCTTTTTTCTAAAGGACAAGTGTAGATTATTTAAAAATTCGCATACGAAATAAACCCTAACGGGTTTCACTTTTTTGAATTAAGCCGCTTGATTATCAGACATGGTACAATTGTAAACGACACCTAATATATCAAAGACCGTTTTTTTCTCATATCGATGAGATTTCCGCCCGTTTTGCTGTAGGAGATTGAATAGGCGAAGTAATACCTTTGATAGCTCTTGGGTGTCTTTTTGCATAGTTTGGAATAGAAGAAGAAAATAGTCTTTAATCATATAAATGGCTTTATACTCACTAAGCTCTCTTTTTTTCTTCATCAGGAGCAATTGGCGCATTTGAAACATGATAGAAGAACAGAGTAGAATGGCAATCAATTGACCATATAAATGGCACTCCAATCGTTCTGGTTTTATTTTTTTACAATGATGAATTTGAAAGAATGACTTCCATGTTTTAAATAAAATTTCGATTTGCCAACGCAAAGAATACCAGTCATGTACCTGTCCCATCGGTACAATATCTGTAGGGGTGTTTGTCATATACACATTTATACCACTGAGCCGTTTGCTGCGAGGAGAATACGTCACTCCTTTCTTTTTCTCTCGAACAGCTTGATCTTGTAGACGTTTCTTTTGTTGTTCTTCTGTAAGTCGATGAACAATAACACGAGTCTGTACTTTGTCACTCATCCCTACATAAGCATCTGTTATTTCATAGGTTTGTCCTGGCTGCATGGAATTCATCAATTTCTCCACATCTAATTGAATGTATTGCGTACCTTTCTTTATTCTTCCGTCTTGAAAGTAACCTGGATTGGGATTTTTTTGATAAATACGTGTATTGGATTTAATACGAGAGATATAGTAGGCTTTTTTATCGTGTATATGTTGAAGATCTTTAAGATGAAAGTAACCTAAATCTCGGATACACAAGTCATTCGCTTTCACAGTTGGGACACACAAAGAACCGTAGGTTCGATCATGTTGTTTACCTGGACCTGTATGAATATGTAGGAACTGTCCACCTAACAAATCATACTCAAGTTGAATTTTCATCCCAGCTGTATGGCTGCATCCTCCTGCACCTGGATAAACCGATGAAAATACATCCGGGAGTTGAAATGCAGTTGAATCTAAAATACGAATACGCTTGAAAACAGAAGTGTATGGAGAAGAAATCGGGATAGATGCGGCCAATTTTTTACTTAGTAGTTCGGCTAGTAGGTGTTGTAAAAGTAGGACGGCCGCCTTATTAAACCGTTGGTTCAGTCCCTCAGGACTGATGAGTACTTCTGTTGATGCTTCTAAACAGCTAGATAACTGAGCTAAAGAGGTTGTAGCGACATTTTGATTCATCCATATACATAAAGCGACTAAATCATTTGCTTGGTATTTACTGGTTCGTTGTACGAAACCAGTATCTCTAGCAAGATCCCGTAAGGTATTTGGAGATAAAAAGCTTTGAATCTCTTGAGCAAATAGTTGTAATTCTTCAGACACAGAAACAGACATAAAAACGCCATCCTTTCCTATGATTCTACAGAAAGGATAACGTCTTTTTAGTTTTATGGATAGTGCAAAACTTTAGCTTTATTGTAACTTTGTAAAAAAGATTGATCGTTTAAAATAAAGATTGATAATTTGAAATAAAGTTTGATAAAAATTATCTCTTGAGTTATTCTTTGAGATGATTTTTTTATTGGACATTTATGTTAAAATTGATGTTTATCTTGTAAAAAACTGTACTTAAACTAACGAAGCAGTTTAGTTATAGAAGGATAATGGAAAAGAACATCATGTATTTGAAAATTTAACGAAGAGCCCATTGTAAGGGTTCTTTTTTGATTATAAAGGACAAATATCAAATTATGATATAACTCTAGACACATATATCACATCATGATATATTGTTCTTAGATAGATATATCACATTGTGATATATCTTAAAAGGATATAGAAGGTGATGGATTGAAGAAAACGGAGCAATTAACGGATTCAATGTTTTATATTATGGCTGCTTTAATTAAACCAAGGCATGGTTACGCAATTATGAGCTTAATTGAAGAAACAACAAATGGTGCAATTACTATAGGACCTGCTTCAATGTACACGATTATAAAAAAGTTATTAAAACAAGAGTGGATTTATTTGTATGATGGGTCGGATTCAAGGCGTAAAACATATCTGCTTACTGACAAGGGCAGAGAAGTATTAGAAGAAGATGTGAAGATAAGAAAACTGATGATTAAATTAGCAGAAACTGGATTGAAGGAGGGTGAAGAATGAGACAAACAAAGTATATTATGTCAGGTGGGTTAGCTTTTTCTGAGGATAAGGATATGGAAAAATTACGCCGATTTTCTTTGAAGGGATGGCATGTCAGTGATTTTAAGTTTATGGGATATACGCTAAAAAAAGGGGAAAGCTCAGATTATATCTACAGTGTAGATTATCGTTCATTAAAAGAGGATGAAGAAGACGAATACTTTGACTTTTTTTCATCTTCTGGATGGTCGCATATTACCTCAGAAGGAGATATTCATTTATTTCGAGCACAACCTAATACAAAACCAATTTATAGTGACCGTGACACATCCGTTGAAAAGTATGAAAATTCAGCCCGTTCTATGAATTATTTTGCCATTCCGTTCGTTTTAATAACAGTACTCGCATGGGTTGTGGCAATAATAAGCTCGGGTACATTACAATCAATACTATTTACAATAGCAGTTATTTTCACAGTCATTGCCATTCCAACAGCTATGACTGTAATCGCAACATACAATAACAAATGGAAGGTAAAAGAAAAAAACAGATTAGTTAATCTTTTGAAAACTATATCAGTTCTTATCTTCTTAATAGCTGTTTTTATATTGTTGTATGTCGATGGCAGTGCAATTAACATTCTTGCGTCTATGATCATTGGAGCAATAGCACTTCCAACTGCTATTTGGGCTATCATGTCTCTTTATCATAAAATGGGGGAGAGAAAGCTTAAGGAATCGAATAATAAAGTTTAGGCATTGTTATTGAGCTAACAGAGGCTTTAGTTGAATAAGGCTCATTTAATTGATCAAACTTTTTTATAAAATCTAATACTCAGTTAGAAAGATTAACTCCATTTTGATCAATCTTTTTTCAAAATGGAGTTTTTGCATTTGCTGATAAATAAAGGTTGAAGGGGATTTTTTAATCAATCTTTATTCTAAAGCTACATTTATAGCAGTACTTTATATAGCCGTTTAATAATTGATTCTGTTATTTAACTATGTTTACATGACCTTCGTTATCGGTAATAAAAAGAATCTTTCAGTAAGGATCCTTTTTATTTCATCACTATTATTTAATTTTATTTATTAAACAAGGAATTTATTGAAACGAATCTTTAAGCTCAGTTGAATTAGAATAGAATTTTGCTTTTGATGGTTGAACACTGCAAATAAATAGTATGATAGATATCAAAAACATTAAAAATGCTCCTGAAACTACAACAAATCGTATAGATATAAGCTCTGAAAAAACACCAAAGATTACAGTAACTGTAATAATTAAAAAAGCCTCAATAAACCCGTAAATACTGACAACTCTGCCCATCACATCAACAGGTATATTGTTTTGATAAAATGTGTAAAAACCGGTATTAGAAAAGGCAGTAGCAAATGATAAAACAAAAACCCCTACAGATGCTATAAAAAAGGTATTAGAAGCTGTAAAAATCATATAACCTACTGCAGTTATTAAGGAACCCATACCCATAAGCCATGAGATAGGTATTTTTTCATTAATTATTGCATTAGATAAAGAACCTACCAATACTCCTGCTCCAGCGATGCTGACTAAAATTCCATATTCACCTTCAGATAAAGAAAGTATCCTAGTTGCAAAAGCAGCTTCCAACGAATCTGTAGCTGTCATCATGACTACCATCGCACTAAATAAAAGATATATTATCATGACATATAGAAACTTACGGCTAAATCCAATAACAAGCTTCCAATCATCTATTAATAACCTAAGAGATAATTTTGTTGTATCTGATGTTTTTTCTAACTGTGCAGAGGATTCAACATTAGGCATTCCTACTGTAATTAATGCAGATAAAAATAAAGCTCCAGCATTGATATAAATAGCCATATTAGGTGTACCAATTGTAAACATCATTCCCGCTATTGCTGGTCCAGTCAAAAATGCTCCGGAATCAAGTAGGCTACGTAAAGAGTTGAAACGTTTTCTTTGTCCTATTGGTATTAACTTTGTAATATAAGTTACCGATGTTGAGTGGTACATAGAGCTCGCTATTGTAATAAGAAAGACCATAGCATATATAAGCCCTAAAGAAGAGAAGAAAGGTAATAATGCAATTAGCACAGTCTGAAAGATACCTAGTGCTATCATGAGATATTTTTTATTTGAACGATCTACAAGACTTCCTGACCAAATATTAGTAAACAAAGTTGATAAAGCCCTAATAATATATAAACCAGAGACAGCAATTGCCGATTCTGTTATGTTAAGAACGATTAGGTTTAGAGCAATAAAGTAAACCCAACTTCCAACACTTGAAACACCAATACTAAACAATAAGATAGATGGATACCGCCAAGTTTCCAATGTTTTTTTAAAAATCAATTGAATTCCTCCTAAAATATAATCAGATAGAATGCAACACTTAAAACAAAATAAAAAAATCCCACCCCCAAGACTTGAAGTCTTAGGGACGAGATTTATCATCGCGGTGCCACCCTAGTTTATTAATATGTCGCCATATTAACCTTATCAGGTACGGCATTTAAAAATGCTTATACCTTAGCTCTATAACGGGAGCTCCCGTCACATCACCCCCTCCTAAAAGGTTCCGACGTGCTGCTCTGAGGCTTGCTTCAATAAAGAAATTCTAACCCTTTTTCAGCTACCAGGGTTCTCTGTATAGAATTCACTTTATTTACTCTTCTCTTCATCACATTTATTTTTTATATAATATCACCTATTGGTTAACTATACTACAATGAAAAGCGAATACTATGTTTAATATATGAGTCTATTATTCTTTTTTTTACACATTATATAATTATTAACTGTACGTAAATAATCTAGTGTATTATGTTTAAAATGTAACAGAGATTTTTTCTTCATAGTTAGAAAGTAACCTTTATAAGAGTGATGGTGTAAAATTAATTATTAGGGTTAGTATGAAATCTATGGGAGGGGCTCTATGCGAGTACAAGAGGTTATCCTAGAGGAAAGTAAAAAATACATGTTAGTAGATGAGAGGGGGATTCCGATTGTTCCTGTTGTAAAATATCTCAAATATTTGGATAGCACAGGGAAAAGTAGGAATACTCAAAAGACATACTGTTTTGCGTTGAAACAATACTTTGTATATTTAAGAGAAACTGAAAAAGATTACAAAGATATAAAATTAGAAGATCTAGCAGATTTTGTTGGATGGTTACGTCATCCATATACCAGTTTAAATGTAACGTCTTTTTCACCCGTAAAATCTAAAAAGACTGAAAAAACAGTAAACTTAACGGTTACTGTCGTTACAAATTTTTATGATTATTTATACCGTAACGAAGAACTGGCTAAGGACATGAATGAAAAACTAATGCGTCAGATTTATACAGGAGGAAGAACACGATATAAGAGTTTTCTACATCATATCAATAAGAATAAGCCCTCTATCCGAAATGTATTGAAAGTAAAAGAGCCTCGTAAAAAGCTTCAAGTGCTCACAAAAGAGCAAGTACAACAAACTTTCACAGCTACTACAAATATACGAGATGCTTTCCTTATTCAACTTCTGTTTGAAACAGGGTTACGTATTGGAGAAGCTCTCTCTCTATTCTTAGAAGACTTTATATTTGACCACAGAAATGGACATCGGATTCGCTTGATGGATCGAGGAGAATTGGAGAATGGTGCAAAGCTCAAAACAGGAGAACGAGAGATATTTGTATCGCAACACCTAATGGATTTGTATGATGATTATCTATATGAAATTATTGATGAACTGGATATTAAAACAAACTTTGTCTTTGTTAAGCTATGTGGGAGAAATGTGGGTAGACCTATGAATTATAGTGATGTAGAATCTCTCTTCAAACGCTTGCGAAAGAAAACAAAAATTAACATTCACCCTCATCTGCTACGACATACCCATGCAACTATATACTATCAGGAGACAAAAGACATCAAACAGGTACAAGAGAGATTAGGACATGCCCAAATTCAAACAACAATGAATTTGTATCTCCATCCTTCGGAGGAAGATATCCGTAAGGATTGGGAAAAAGCGCAAGATGCATTTAAAATCGACGAAAAAAGCTGAAGGTGGTAAACATGAATCGAAAACAGCAAACAAATATAGGAGAAGTCAATTTTCATGAACGATTAAAATATGAACTCTCTAGTTATATGGAAAAAATAATTCACCCTGATGGATCTGTTACTACTAACCATGTGAAAGAACCTTATTTTTTAATTAATGACAGTTGGAACATCGAATTTTTAGAAAGTATCCCTCAATTTCGGAAAATGGCGGATAACTACAAAGGAAAACGTCGAAATGTGCATTTTCGAATAAATAGTCCAACTGTTAACCTTGAAATAAAATATGTGTGGTATCAAAAATTATTTAAAGAACATTGGGCACTAAGCAGTGGTTTTAATGCAAAAGCCGCATTATTAAACAAATTATCTATTTTTCTTAACGTAAAATATCCCCATCTTTTCTCTTTATTTGATTTAGATATGGAGAAGGCTGAACGAGAATGGTGGTTTTGGTTAAAACAGCAAGGAATTCCTATAACAAAGACATCAAAGACCATAATGTTTGAAGAATATACACATAAATCCCCCGCAGCAACTTATTTTCATCTCATTTATTCCAACTTCTTGGTGTTAGCAGATTCTCGTGATGAATGGGAGAAAGACCGTTGGGATGTACGGATTTTACACACGAAATATGGGATATATTACAGCAAAAGTTTAACTGCGCATTACCTCAACTTTACTAAAATAGAGCCGTTGAAAATAAGAGAGAGCACAAAAAAGTATATCAAGCAACGTTTAATGGGACGAAACGATCTTTCGTTTGCTACAGCAAGAATTTACGTAAGGGCTTTAACCAAATTTTTCACTTTCATATTTTCATTGGAACCAACTTGGAATGATTTGAAAGATCTCAAAAGACCTCATATGGAACAATACATTCAATGGTTGCATGAAGACACCAAAAATAAAGGGATTGACCCTTTAGAAAGATATATATCAGAAGAGCTGAAACGTATAAATAAGTTTTTGGGAGATGCTCAAAAATACGAATATGTCATTGCGCCAAATACAGATGTACGATTATTAATTTTCCCAGGGGACAAACCTAGAGTGAAAAAAAAGCCCTTTGGGCAAATTGATTACATTCCTGATTTTGTACTGGAACAATTATTTGCTCACCTTAACGACCTACCTGAAGACATTATACCAGTGGTATGGGTGGCTTTTAAAACAGGACTTCGTATTTCAGATGTGTTGGAACTTACAACAGATTGCCTTGTACAATTGAATGGTAAATACTCCATTGTAACCGATATTGAAAAAACACAGGTAAAAGGACATCGAATTCCAATTGATGAGGATCTCGCAAAAATTCTTTCGGTTTTAATTTCATATTCCAAAGAAAATAGTACGCAAGATAATAATCCAGAAGGATATATTTTTGTGAGATATCAGGGTATAAGAAAAGGTAAACCATATACCCAAGGTTGGATTCGAAGTCACTTGAATGAACTAGCAAAAAAGAAACATATTGTAGATGAAGATGGTAATATATTTCGTTTTAAAACTCATCAATTTCGTCATACATATGCTGTGAAATTATTGAATGGAGGCACAGATATTCTAACGGTACAAGAATTATTAGCACATGCTTCTCCTGAGATGACTTTACGGTATGCAAAACTATTGGATGAAACTAAGCGGAAAGCGTTCGAATCTGCTATTAATCAAGGGGTTTTCAGCTTTGATTTGAACGGTGAGGTACAAGAGATTAATGCAGGTGAAGATATTCCTGATGATATATTGCAAGCACTCTGGCAAGAGCATAAATTAAATGCAATGGACAACCCTTACGGAACATGTCATGCACGATTGAAAAGAGATTGCCCACATATGGAAGCTCCGCCTTGTTTGACATGTAATAGTGGTAGTCCTTGTAAAGACTTGGCAATTGGATTTTCAGAGCTGGATATTGAAAAATATGAGTTGCACATAAAAACAACAACGAGGGCTGTAGAAATAGCTAAACAGCATAATCGTGAGGATATGGTTGAGAAACATGTACGAAATTTAAACAGATATCAAGGCATCTTAAATAATATTAGAGAAGGTAATATTATTTTTGGGCGGCAAGATCGTATAAAAAGAAAGTATGGTGTAAAACATGGCTAGTTATGATCGTATAGAGCAGCTAAAAGCAATTCATGCATCCAGAAAAGCAGCCACCTCCCAAAAAGTTGATGAAGCAATCCAAAGGCTCATACGAGCCAATCAGAATATCAATTTTAATAGCGTAGCAAATGAGGCAGGTATCGCTAAAGCGACACTATATAACAACCAGAAGTTCCGTAAGCGTATTGAAACTCTGCGCCATCAACAAGAACATAACCCTACACCAAAACAGATAAAACGTGAGATGAGTGACAGCAATAAAGATGTAATTATTGAATCGTTGAAGAGAAGAATTAAGAAAGTTGAAGAAGAAAACAAACAATTACGCAATCAACTAAAAGTGGCATATGCAGACGTATATAAACAGATATAAATGAATATAAGCACATAGAAAGATTGAATTTATCGCACATACTTAAATTTTTGGGGAATAAATAAAGACCGTTAATATACTAGAGCTAATGCTCAAAATATTAACGGTCTTTTATTGATACTACTCTCATTCCTTTCATTTAAATATCTATACTTCGGGGATTTTCATCCAATTTATCCTTAACTCTTCATGGATAAAAATTGAGTGAATGGTATTTTTCAGATTTTTTTAATTTATTTTGACACACATATTAGTCAATGCTAATATGAATGAAGAATAAACATATTAGTAATTACTAATACGATTGGAGTGAATAAAATTGTGCAATACAAATGATTTAGATATAAAAGCCAAATTTATCCGTGGTTTTGCTGATAAAACAAGGCTTCAGATTCTTCAATGCATGATGGATGGGGAAAAAACGGTATCTGAAATTGTAGAAATTATTAACGGAAATCAATCAAACATATCCCAACATCTGAATTGTTTAAAAGGATGTGGCATTATTCTTGGCAGACAAGAAGGAAAGTATGTCTACTATTCTTTACGAAATGCCCAAATCGAACAGTTACTTACAATGTTTGACGTTGTATTTCATGAAGTTCAAAACGAGGTAGCATCATGTGATAAAAACGATGCATGTTTATCTCAAAAGGGAGAAAGTTGTCATGACAGATAAGAAAGAAAAACAAACGAGCTGCTGTCAAACTTCTTCTCACATTGAATTTTCATCAACTCCTACTAAAGAAGGAACTCAGAAGGGGAATTCATCATGTTGCTCTTCAAAAAAAGAAATTCCAATTGTTCCCGTGGCTTCTAAGGAGGCTTCATGTTGTAGTAGTGAAAAAGATACTGTGAAAATAGAAAAAACAAAGGAAACAACATCATGTTGTTCCTCTAAAAAAGAGATCCCAATTGTTCCAGTTGCTAAGAAAGATTCCTGTTGCAGTAGTAACACTGATACTGTGAAAACAGAGAATAACTCTTCTGCATCCTGTTGTGGACCTAAAACAGAAAAGGTATCTTCCTGTTGCTCTTCTGCATCCGCCATACAAATAGAAGAAGTAACATCAGAAACTTCTTGTTGTAGTGATAGCTCATGCGAAGCCCCATCACCTCGTGATAGTCAGAAAGTAACAGGAGATGGCGTACAAACATATGTGGTAGATGGCATGGACTGCGGAGCTTGTGCCTTAACAATCGAAAAACATCTACAAAATGTTTCCGGCGTAGAGGAAGTTCGAGTTAGTTTTGCTACGGGAAAAATGCAAATTCGTCATAATCGAAATGCAAATGACATTATTAAAGAAGTATCTAATGCAGGTTTTGAAGCCTCCTTGGCAGGAACTCGTAGAGGAGCGGCACCTGTTTCAAAATCCAAAAATACAATTTTGATTCTCTCAGGATTATTTTTAGCTCTAGGATTTGGAGGGAGCTTTACAAACGTACCACCTCTTCTTATTACACTTCTTTATGCGGCGAGCATTATAATTGGTGGTTATAAACCTGCAAAAAGTGCCTTTTATGCAATAAGAAGTAAATCACTCGATATGAACGTTCTCATGATATCGGCTGCTATTGGTGCTGCATTAATTGGTCAATGGCTAGAAGGCGCAACCGTTGTTTGGTTATTTGCATTAGGAGCAACACTACAAAACAAATCAATTGAACGTACACGGGAATCCATCCGTGGATTAATTGATTTAGCACCATCAGAAGCTTGGATAAAAGTTGGAACTGAGCTTATAAAAAAATCTGTAGATGATATTGCAGTGAATACAACGATTGTTGTAAAGCCTGGTGAAAAAATCCCACTAGACGGCACAGTTATAGGAGGCACTTCTACTGTAAACCAAGCACCGATAACTGGTGAGTCTATCCCAATTGATAAACAAATTGGTGACTCTGTATATGCAGGAACAATCAATGAAGAAGGTTCGCTTGAAATTACAGTAACTAAACTCGTTGAAGATACTACGTTATCTCGAATTATTCACCTTGTAGAAGAAGCACAGGAAAAGAAAGCACCCACAGAAGCATTTGTGGATCGTTTCGCAAAAATCTATACCCCTATCGTTTTTGTATTAGCAATTGGCGTCATGATTATCCCACCCCTTCTTGGTATGGGCGAATGGATGGAATGGATTTATAAAGGACTAGAACTTCTTGTTGTTGCGTGTCCTTGTGCTTTAGTTATCTCTACTCCAGTCGCTATCGTATCTGCAATTGGAAATGCAGCAAGAAACGGTGTACTCATTAAAGGTGGTACAGCTCTAGAAATTGCTGGTTCATTAAATGCTATTGCATTTGATAAAACAGGCACATTGACCGAAGGAAAACCAAAAGTAATGCATGTACGAAGCTTAGATTGTACTGAAGATGAATTATTATCCATCTCATCAACAATTGAAGAATACTCTAATCATCCCATTGCAAAAGCAATTACAGCATATGCGAAAGAGCATCAAACTTCTATCCAAAGCGGAACAGACTTCCGCGCCATTGTAGGAAAAGGTGCGCAAGTAACGATAGATGGCGAAACATACTACGCTGGAAATAAAGCATTATATGAAGGTTTTGGAGTTTCACTTCAAATGTGGAACGAACCGGTTCATGAGATGCAAAGAATTGGTCAAACCGTGATACTTGTTGGAACGAACAAAGTTATTTTAGGAATGATTTCAGTAGCAGATTCCATTCGTTCTACTACTTATGGAACAATTCAAGAATTAAAACAAGCGGGTATTCGTGAAACCGTTATGTTAACAGGAGACAATGAAGGAACAGCTGAACACATTGCACAGAAAGCAAAAGTAGATCGTTATTTTGCTAACTTACTTCCAGAAGATAAGGTTCATTCTGTAAAACAACTTCAATCTGAAGGGAAAACAGTAGCTATGATCGGGGACGGTATTAATGATGCCCCTGCCCTTGCTACCGCAAACCTTGGTATTGCCATGGGTGGTGCAGGAACTGATACAGCAATGGAAACGGCAGATATTGTCTTGATGGCAGACAATCTTGAAAAACTTCCTTATACTATGAAACTAAGTCGAAAAGCATTGCACATCATTAAACAAAATATATGGTTCTCATTGATTATTAAATTTATTGCCCTTTTCTTTATCTTCCCAGGTTGGCTTACTCTTTGGATGGCCGTACTAAGTGATACAGGGGCTGCGCTTATTGTAATCCTTAACAGTATGCGCTTATTACGAAACAAATAATAAGATTCGGGGCTACCTAGTAGCTCCGTACCTTAAATATATTTTGAAAGGGTATACATATGAAAAAAATGCGTGTAATTGGATTACTTATGCTTATTTCCATAATTACGATTCTAGGAGCATGTAGTGATAATAAACTAAGAGATTCACTCGATTGGGATGTAGAAAAGTTTGCATTTACAGATCAGAATGGGAAAAAGTTTGGTTCATCTGAGTTAAAAGAAAAAGTTTGGGTAGTTGATTTTATCTTTACAAGTTGTCAAACAGTTTGTCCACCTATGACAGCTAATATGGCAAAACTTCAAAAGATGTTGCATGAGGAAGGAATTAAAGATGTAGAGTTTGTATCATTCAGTGTAGATCCCGAAGTAGACACACCTGAAAAAATAACAGAATTTATGAAAGTCTATGAAATGGATACGAAGAAAACTCATTTCCTAACAGGATATACACGACCAGACATTGAAAAGTTTGCAAAAAAGAACTTCCAAACCCTTGTAACCAAACCAGAAAATAACTCACAAGTTATACATGGTACGAGCTTCTATCTCGTAGACAAAGATGGAAAAGTTGTAAAGAAATATTCAGGTCTTCAAAACACACCATATGAAGATATCATCCGTGATATTAAACGAATTCGATAACTAAAAAGCTTCTTATTATGTTCCTATTAAACTCTAAAAATTCGAGGTGTTTACATGAAGAAAAAACAAGGCTCTCACATGAAATTATTGTTAATTACCACATTAATCATTTTCGCTGCAGTTACAGCTTTCGTCATCTTAAATAAAGAAGAAAAAGTTGCTACAAATAAGGTGATAAAAGATCTACCTCCTATAGGGAAGCAACCTACTTTAGGAAAAGAAGATGCACCGGTCTCTATTATAGAATTTGGAGATTTTAAGTGTCCTGCGTGTAAAGCTTGGGGTGAACGTATCTTCCCTCAACTCCAAAAAGACTATATTGATACAGGGAAAGTTAAATTTTCATATGTGAATGTTTTGTTCCACGGAACGGAATCTAAATTGTCTGCTTTAGCTGCTGAATCTGTTTATAAACAAGACCCACAGGCATATTGGAACTTCCATAAAGAACTATTTAACGCACAACCAGAAAATCACGATGATCCATGGATTACTCCTGAAAAACTATTAGAAATTGCAAAAACATATACACCAAGTATTAATACTATTCAACTCGAAGAAGATTTGAAAAAACAAGCAGAGCAAGAAGAAGTAAACAGAGATGAGAAACTAACACAAGACTACGGTGTAGAACAAACACCGAGCATTGTTGTGAATGGAACAATGTTATCTGATCCTTATGATTATGAACAAATTAAAAATTTAATTGAAAAAGCATTGAAGGAAAAGAAATGATGAATACAACAAAAAAGAACTTTGAATGGCGTAATTACACCTTATATATGGCATGGATTGTTTCAATGATTGCTACACTAGGTAGCCTGTTTTTTAGTGAGATTCTTGGGTTCATACCATGTGAATTGTGTTGGTTCCAACGAATAATGATGTATCCGCTTTGTATTATTTTAGGCATTGCCACGTTTTATAATGAAAAGAACATTAAAAAATATGTATTACCAATTTCTATTATCGGTGGAAGTATTTCACTTTATCACTATGCAATACAAAAAATCCCTGGTGTTTCAGAGATTAATCCATGCGTCCAAGGTGTCCCTTGTAATGTTGATTACATTAATTGGCTAGGTTTTATCACAATCCCATTTTTAGCTTTAATTGCTTTTTGTATGATTACTTTGTTTATGTTGTTAACGAGATCAAAAACGAATTAATAAAAAACATGTAAACCGAAGCATCACCTATAAAGGAGTTTCTACAGAGAGGAGACAGTATGATGTCAAAGATCATACCTATAGTTTTATTAGTAAGCCTATTAATCGGCTGTAGTTCCGTTACTGATTCATCACCGACTAGTAAAAAACACACACAAAATCAGTTACAAGAAACCAAAAATAAAGGTGAACATTTTAAAGGCGATACTCTAGAAACAACAGCTAATATAGAAACTCTTCCTTCTTTTTTATCATCAACCACAAATGGACAAGTCTCTCAAATTTATGGGATGGTAGGAAAAGACACCGAACTCTTACAATGGATTCCTTGTTACTGTGGGTGTGACGAAAACTCCGACCATAAAAGCAATAAAGATTGTTTTATCCGTGAAATTAAAGAGAACGGTGAAGTTACATGGGAATCACATGCGATGAGTCAAGCTGCTTGTGTAGATATTGCTTTCCAAGCCGTTTTAATGAAACAAAATGGAGCCTCTACTTTAGAAATTCGTGAATACATCGACAAACAATATAAGAACGAAGGTATAAACGCAACCCCAACACCGATGCCTAGCGCTTAATACGTTTTTAGAAAAAGTTATCCTAATTGCTTTTTAACATAACTAATTAAATGTGACTCCATTACCCAAAATGAAATCTCCTAACATATTAGTCATATATAATATGTTAGGAGATTGGTATTTTAAGTGTTTTTTTGATTTAGGTCTTGATAATAAATGGCGTCCATTTCACCATTCCTCTTCCCTTTGGCATATTAGTGTCGTTCATGATTTGTGCCCTCCTAACAATGTGTTTCTGTATCTTGCTGTAGCACTATTTGTATAAGAAATTCCTCTTAATATGCTATTCTTACCAAACTTAGTGCGTATTTCATCCATTACCTTCGTTAATTTCATTTCTTTTTCTCGTTGTATTACATTGTCAAAAAGAGATATTTGTTCTTCACCTTCATTGATTAAGTTGGTTAAAGAAACATTGATGGATCTAATTGGTTCCCCGGTATAAAACTTATGTAAAAAATATGTACAAATATGATAGATATCCATTGTTAAATTGGTTGGTCGATTCATAGTGTGAATTTTTCTGAAACCGCCAGCGTAGTTTTTACTGTAACCAATGGAAAAATGGATTGTTTGAGCTAGTTTGTTTTGTCTTCTCATTCGATAACAAACTTCCTCGATATGTTCCAGTAGGATGATCGGGAATTCCTCTATCGTGTAATCACGCATGAGTATTTGGCTCTTACCCATTGAAGTTGTTGTTGGTATGTATTTTTCTGCAATACGGCTAAAATCAATGCCGTTGCTATGTGAGTGTAATTCTTCGCCAATAACCCCAAAGCTTTGTTTTAAGTATTTGAGCGGGTATTGCGCTAAGTCTCCAATTGAATGTATTCCTTTTCGATTTAACTTTACTTCTGTTTTACTCGAAATCCCCCAAAACTTACTAAGTGGTCGTATCGGCCATAATTTTATGGGTACATCTTCGTACTTCCAATATGCGATGCAGTCTTTTGTCTTCTTCGCTTCCACATCTAAAGCAATCTTACTCATTAAAGGATTAGGCCCAATCCCAATTGTGCATTCAATTCTTGTTTTCTCATATATTTCACGTTTGAATTTCAACGCAAATTCATATGGCTCATTCGCAAACAGATGGATACTATTTGTAATATCCATAAAGAATTCATCGATGCTGTATTGGTGGAAATCCTCAATCGGAACGTATTGTAAAGCTAATTTTGTTATGTAATTTGAGCATTTTATATAAGTTCCCATGATTGGATTTACTACAAGAATGTCTTTACGCCGTGGTATTTCGTACAACCTTGCCATTTTCTTAACACCTAATGCCTTTAATGGTGGTGTTGCAGCCAAAACAATGGAGCCACTCCTGTTCACATCTCCTACTACAGCTAATTTAGTATGCAGTGGGTCTAAGCCCATCTTGATACAGGACACGCTTGCATAAAAGCTGCGAAGATCTACACATAAAACAATTCGATTTGGCAAAATTGAGTAGTCATACACCGTTATGCCTCCTTAAATGAGAATGTATGTTCTTATTATATACGAATATGCGTTCTGTTATAAAGGTTTTTAAAAAAAAAATAAAACTGACTCTAGTTAGCCAGTTTTTACATATCCCAAAAATCGGTGGATTTAACGTTGGGTTTTATTTGCCTAATAACTTTTAAAATTTTTTTCATTACAGTTGGACTAGGTATGTATTCTTTATCATTGCACGCCTTTGAAACTGTAGGGCGACTTAATTTCGCGTTCTTTTCTAAATCATTTTGGGTGAAGCCATTCCGATCTAAAAAATTACCTAATTTCGTTCGGTTTTTACCTCCGAATTTCCAAAACACTTAAATCCCTCCTGAACCCATTTTCAACATTGTGGACATAAATGTAAAAAACTATTCGCATAGACGGAAAAAGTTTTTTACATAATGTACAAGCTGTCCACAATATGATGTATCAAAGCAGCTACCACGGTATTTATTAAGGTAGAAGAATAAGAGGTTACCAAAGTAAGTTGCGAATGATTACCACATTATTTATCAAGATTTCTACCAAGGTAAAACTACCACGGTATTAAGTAGATGAAGCTATGTAATATCTATATTCTAAATTCTGTTTATAAAGGGGGCATTTAAATGCGTGCTAGGAAAGAAACGATTCCTTTTCGCGAGTTTATGGATCGGTCATACAAAGATAAAGAAAAGAAAATACGTAAATACAATTCATTAAGTCCTTTCGCATTCCTTCATATGTCGGATCAGGTATTACATACTTACATTGCATTAGGAGTTATGGGAACGATTTTAATCGGAGCAGTCATGTTAGAAAAATACTTGGTGCGACATGACTATATATCGGCAGCTAAATTTGTAAGTGAAGGTATTTATCACGGAACGCGAATTGGTGGAGTTTGCTTGATTGGATATGTATTTGTTCGTATCGTAATCATGTTTTAAGGAGGGAAGGGAGTAATGGGGATTATAAAGGAGTGGCTTCGTACGCAAAGGTTAAGGAATCAGCTTATGGAGGTGTTCGGAAAAGCAGGTTTATATGCGGAACATCAAACACGCGGGGGAAAAGTGCCTATTTATCCAAAGGTACATAATGTTTCTTCTTCAGCAGAAAGCGTGAGGTATGTTTTTACCATACCAAACGGATTAGATCCACAGAAGATTGAAAAGAAGTGGTTTTGTTTTCAGCAAATATTAGGACGGAATATTACGATTGAAGGTGATGTGAAAAGATTTGTCCTACATGTATTCCGTTCAAATGCTGGGCTAAAATCGTACAATTATTGTTATAAAGAGTGGCAGCCACTATTAAAAGGTTACCGTTTACCTGTTGTGGTTGGCAGGGACCAATTCGGAAAAATGATTGCGTACGATATGATTGACTCCAATTCACCGCACTTATTAATTGCAGGGGAAACGGGAAGCGGGAAAAGTAGTATGGTACGTGTTGTACTATCCACACTCATTCAATATATGTCTCCTGATACGTTGCATTTGTATCTTGGAGATTTAAAAAACTCTGAATTTCATTTCTTGCGAAGAGTGAAGCATGTAAAAGAAGTTTGTATGGAAGAAATTGAAATGAAAATAATGCTTCAAAAGGTGTGGAAGGAAATTAGAGAACGAAGAAAACTTATGGAAGAATATGAGGTTGATCATATTGATGCCTACAACAAATTAAATCCAGATCATCAAAAACCATATATTCTACTTGCTATCGATGAAGTGGCTATGCTTAAAGATGAAAAAGAGTGTATGACTACAATTGAAAAGATTTCAGCAGTCGGTCGATCACTTGGAGTTTTTCTTATGCTTAGTATGCAGCGGCCAGATGCGAAAGTGTTAGATGGTAAGTTAAAACTAAATATGACCGTTAGAATCGGCTTTAAATGTGATAGTGCAATTAATAGTAATATCATGGGTACTCCTGGTTCAGAGCACTTAGAGCAATCTGGCCAAATGATTTTAAAACAAAATGGATTAAAGAAAGTGCAAGCTCCTTATTTGGAATTAAGTAAGGCGAAACAAATTGTTAAACCATATTGCACGTCTAAAGAGGAGAAAATACTTCAGAATTCATCGCAAGAAGAAATTCCGTTATTTGGGGTGTTAGATGATGAAGAGTAGAGATAAAGGAATTTTGAATGATTTGAAGCGATTTAGATGCATGTCCCGTGACGATATTATTGACTTGCATTTTCAAGGCTTAAAGAATGCGGTAACTTGCTGTAATACGGTTATGAAACGATTAAGAAGAGATGGCTATGTTGATGCGAATGTTTGGCAGCACCCATACATTTATTTTCCGCAACCGAGTTCTATCAGAAAGACAAGTCAAAAAACCCCTCATTTCCTTGGTATTGTGGACGTATACAAACAACTCGTTCATTATGAAAATCCTAAACTATTCAAAGTTGAACCAAAGTATGGGAAAGAATATATGGAGCCGGATGCTTTTACTATATGGCGTAGATCACCATTCTTTATTGAAGTTCAAAAGTCAGTGTACAGTAAAAAAATAATGCAAGATAAGATAAACAGATACGAGTTATACTTCCATAGCCAAGAATGGCACAATGAATCCTGGCAACCGAAAGGTTCTAAATTCTTTCCTTCAATCCTTATAATTACTGACAAACATTACGACGTTCAATCTCCCCATTTTCGTATATTTCAGGCGAATTCTATAGAAAGTTTTATGAATAATTTAGCGGTGAAATCATAAAGAAAGCCTGCATAGTGCAGAGCTTTTTTCTTTTTGATAATGTATTAAGCCGTGTGTGATGCGGATTGTTAGAAGGCGGTAAATGAGGGGAGTTAATTTGAAACAAGTCATGAAATAGTAAAGAACATGAAGAAGAAAGTAATCCTTCAAATGATTTTCAATGGTTAAGCAAATATTTCATTGTATAGCGTCTAGGGGGATAATATCTCATTTGTAAGTATTTACGTAGTTAATTTTGTTATCTTACGAAAATGTAATGTGGACGTCATGTTTTTGAATTTCTCTTCAAACAAAAACAGAATAAGATTACAGTATAATAGAAAATCAAAGAGGTGAACAACATGAAAAGACATATTGCACTTTTTAGTATTTTAGTTATATTTGCAAGCTTATTAGTTGGTTGTGATATCAACCGTATGGGTAAAGATGAATATTACGTTCAAATTACAATGGATGGAAAAGAGGGAGTTTCAAAATCTATGGATGGTGAAGTGATGGGAAAGGAGTATGAATATATATTATCGGGTTTTGATAAGGAAGGTAAAGAAAAGGAGTTAGAATTTACTGCGCAAAAGAATCTTCGTAAAAAAGCATTCCTACGTGTATATCACTCAGATAAAAAAGGTGTAACAGCTTGGGAAGAAGTGCAGAAAGACGAGCTTCCTACGATAGTGGAAGGAAAATTAGGTGTGAAATAATCAGTTATTTGTGATGGTAGATTCTCCTACGTGGAGGGTTCGCCGTTTTTTCTTATATTTTATCTCTTAGTTTTCCATATAAAGTATATTAAAAAGATAGGGTAAATCTTTTTCTAAAATGATACCTCCAAAATTAATAACTTGTACGATAATCTCTGAATTATCACTAAATCCATTCATATCAACAAGTTGTCCCACATATCCGTTTGTACCAATACCTTTTTAATGTAAGCATAAAAAATGCCCTTTATCTTATCTTTATCTTATCTTTACCTTATCTTTAAATTTTTATATTAAACTTTAAACCTTAAAGTATTAATGTTTAAGTCTAAAAAGGAGCTGGAGATAGATTTCTATTACATATTTTGTAAATAACCAATCACCTTTGAAAAATAGAATTTCTTATACGAGGAGGAATATATGAAGAATACGAGTAAAATAAGAATTATTATATTATTCTTTATTAGTATTTTAGGTTTAGGAACAATGCTTGGAATACTATATCTTAATCATAAAACCAATATTCAACAAAATAAAGCGCTTGCGACCGAAAAACGTGTTTTGCAATATGAGCTCACCTTGAAAAAAGAATTAGAAAAATATAATTTAGGAGAGAAAACAGCAGTTTTATTAGGAATTATGTACCAAGAGAGTAGAGGTGAGGGAAACGACCCTATGCAGTCTTCTGAATCACTGGGATTAAAGCTAAATGAAATTCAAGAGACAAGCTTGAGCATTAAACAAGGGGTAAAACACTTTGCTCAAATGTACAAATATGGAACGGAAAAAGATGTTAGCATGGAGACAATTATTCAAAGCTATAATATGGGACCAGGGTATATTGATTTTATCGCCAGTCAAGAAGTTAAACAACACTCGGAAGATTCGGCTAAAAAGTTTTCTAAGATGAAAGTTGATCAAAATCCAGCGATGTACACTTGTGGTGGAAATAAAAATAATTTTAGGTATCCATATTGTTATGGTGATTTCACATATGCCACAAAGGTGAATGAAAAAACAAAACTTATTGAAGAACTTCTTCGAAATGTATATAACTCTTCTAAATAAGCTGCAGAATGAAATATAATGATACCGTCAGTTATTAACAATAAAATATTAGAATATAACTTATATTTTAAGTTCTTAGCTGGTTTTAAAACCTGTTAATTTTGAAGGAAGACTCTTCATCGCTTCTCCTGTTTTTGGATTACGACCGTTACGCTCTGCTAGTTCCTGGACTTCGGATGTCCTCAAAAAACAAGTAACTGTACTTTTTCTCCTTGTTGTAAAGATTTTGCGATTTGGTCCAATCCTATTTGTATCGCTGAAAACGCATCTTTTGTGTTAAGTTTGTTTCTTGTTTAATGAGTTCCATTTTTTCATCTGTCACACCTATATATTCGGCAAGATTTCAGTAATCATTATAACGTGTTTGCTATATGTAAAACGAGTTTCTTACTTGCATTATCATATTTATACTAGAGAAAGTTATGCTGTCTTCGAAAAATTCAATCAATATTTAAAAAATGTCAGAGAAGGATTTATATCTGATGTACTGACAGGCGTGTTGTTTTTTTGTATATCTTCAATGTTCTTAATATAGCTACTTTACTTGTTTTATTAATAATTTGTATTTTGAAATTCAAGGAGGATATTGATGTACTTTTGCGTAAGTGAATAGTTTTCTGTTGAGTTTATTGCGAATTACGAATATGATGCATGGGGGAATCTTCAGAAATACTTATCTCTGATGCGGTCGCGAGTCGTCTCTCAATAGATTGATCTTTACTACTTACTCTAATATACTAAAAATTTATTTCATAATTCATGATCTAGTCTAATAGGGGCACGGCAACATACCCATCAACTTAAAAATTCAGAAATACCCCAAAACGAAAAAATGAGCTTTTTGTTACAAGTTAGCACAAAATTTCGTTCTGGGGTATTTGCATTTCTTAGCTTGATGGTGATGTGACGCTACCCCATACCCATCAAGCTAAAATTTTAAAGTACCCCCCAGAATGAAAATTCTATTCATTATTAACTACTGATAACGAGAATTATGTGAAATATGCCCTTTTTATAAAAACTATTAAGGTAGGATTTTTATTTTTTGATATATTATACCATTTATTTAATGGTATAATATGGTTTACATTCTATGGACTGGAGTTGAATGAATGAGTGAGTATTATAAATACAAAAGGTGAAATTAAAAAAACAAAAAGAAAAGTATTAATAACTATACTTACTATGTTAGTAATTATAATTGGATTTGGATATTGGGAATTTTTTAGTTTGCAAGGTGTTCCAAAAGGTGAATTAATTCGAACAGTGAAATCTCCAGATGGAAAATATCTCATTAAGACTTATTTTCATAATGCAGGATCATTAAGTGCGGATGCTGTTAGGGGTGAATTAGTTAACCTTGATACAGATTCAGAAAAAAATATATATTGGAACTATCCAGATAAGGATCCATATATTGAATGGGTAAATAAGAATATTGTTAGAATTGGAGATCAAACTTTAGATATTTCACAGAAAGAAACCTATGATTGGCGTGATGATGATAAGCACGTTAAAGAAATGCCTAAACAATTTATTAGATAAAACAAGAAAAATTAAATTTATTCAATCTTATTTGTTTAACTATAGATAGGATTATATGAGTGAAAAGTCCCTTTAGAAGATCTAAAGGGACTTTTTTAGGTTTCTAGATACGACTACTGATAATTGGTGTTATATTAAGGAGTCTCGCCACATCGTCATCAAGCTTAGAAATTGATGGTTCCCAAAAACGAAAAAACGAGCTAACTTCTCATAGATAACTGTGGAGAGATAATAATTTTGTTTTGTGAGTCCTTCAAAATATTGACAACATGGAGATAGTGTTAGTTATTGTTTAAGTTGATGACTCTAAGATACCAGTTTAGTTGACCTGATAGCGATGTATGCGTACTCCTAAAAAATTTACCTTTGGCATCAGGGAAATTAAATAGGGTGATAATTATTACAAGTGAATTAGGTTTCCTGTGAATTTTAAATTAAAGGTCTTATCCAAAGTTGAGAAAAATCCACATATCCAAAATATTTCATCTTAATATTCGTTAAATCTGATGAAAAAGGAATTTGACGTGTATCATAGTATAAGGGAATCATAATAGAGGATTCTATCAGTTCTTTTTCAAGATTCTTATTTAATGAAGCCCACTCCTCAAAATGTGTATGTTTGTATTTAGAAAGGTGTTTTTTTAGTGATTTATTTGTTTTTAAAACCTTAGCCAATGGTGAATATCTAGCTGTTAAAAAATAATAAAATGATATCTCTTGATTCATCTCGAATACTTCACCATGAATAAAGAGATCGACTTGTTCATTAAGTTTTTCATCCCTAAGATAGTTTTCAAATGGAACCCATTTAACTTGAAAAGGTATATTTTCTTTTTCTAAGATATTCATTAACCATTTTGTTGTCGCTTCTGTATACTGAGTAGCTTTTATTATAAGTGGTTCTTTAAATTCGGGACGTTTTCTTTTTGAAATATTGACTTGATGATCTATGTCTTTCAAACAGCTTTTAATATTTGGGGTTTTTTGAGAATCATATTCATGAATATGATTCATATTGTTAGCGATAATAGAATGTAAGTAATTACGAACATCTATGTGTTGAATTGACGAATTACGCCAAGCATTCATAATTATAACACCGAAACCTGAATTCCTTTCTACTTGAAAGGTAGAATTACTTTTATGGTGTTTGGAAGATTGATAAATAGTATCAAATTCTAGAGGGACCTGAATGAATTCTACTGTATCTAGCAAAGGTCTTTCTTGAAAATAATCATGAAATGCTATCAATGATGTTTTCTCCTGGTTATTCTCTCCTATATAAAAACCACCGGTTCCTATGATTTGGCCGTTATTTTCTTTATAAATGCTTGTATTTATCATGCATAACATTTGTAAACAATAACTACAACTATCTGGATAATGTATATCAATAATTAATGGTGATACAATCTCTATTTTTTCTATGGGTGCCCATAAGTCTTTATAGTATTTATGACTACGTAGTTTTGAGAGACATAGTTTCACGTCAGCCGCTGTTAAGATGGATCCATCATGAAATTTTATAGACTTTTTTAAATATAGTCTAAGCTTAGATTGAGTTAAATCCCAACTGTGAGCTATTTCAGGGAATATGTTCCCCTTTTCATCCATATAAACAAGTCGATTGAAAACGTTCGCGACAATATGTGCACTATGTACATCGGCAGCCTCGAGCGGGTGTGTTGTTAAAAAGGGCTTTCTTCTAGGAATAATTAATTTATCATCCGAATTATGTATATAGCCAAATTTTGAATGAAACTTAGTCATCAAGCGTAGTTTACTGTTTGGAGACCAATTATATAGTAAATATTTACTGCTTTTTTCAACAGGCTGTTGATCCATAATTTCCATTACTTGTGACTCATAGATTTGTTCTATATTTTTCAACCATTGAAGAGAGGAGGAATTTCCTCTGCCTTTTCCAGAAGTGAAAGTCAGCCAATCTTCATCCATCCATTTATGTAAGTAACGTACTGTTTGCTTTGTACTTAAATTAAAAAAATCTGCTAGGTCTTGTATTTTTATACTTCCTGAAGAAAATGATTGCCATAGATTCAGTAAATTTTTATCCATTTTCCTATCTCCTTTTATAAGCGGACATGTTTTTCTGGATATGTCCATTTTTAGTTTGATAAGTCTAGTTTAATATAACATTAGACAAAAGGAGGAGATACGATGAATTGGAAAGACTTTGAGCAAAATATAAAAGTACGCTTAATTACATCGTTTTTTAATCGTGCTGTTACATCAGCAGTAATGCCTTTCATGGCATTGTTTTTTGCTCAAGAAATAAATAAAGTATGGGCCGGGTTATTTTTAATCTTAACGGTTATTTTGAGTTTTTTTTCAAATTTAATTGGAGGTTACATTTCAGATCGCTTTCAACGAAAGAAAATCTTATTGTTAACTTCTTTTTCTAGTACTTTGATGTTTTTATTCATGACTTTAAGCTTATATCCTACAGATAAGATGATTTGGTTATTTGCAATTACTTATGTAGGTTTTATAATATCTAGCAGTCTTGGGCGCCCATCCATGCAAGCTATCATCATAGACTCAACTACACCAGAAAATCGAAAGGCTGTTTATACAATTGACTATTGGCTTATGAATCTTTCTATGTCAATTGGTGCAGCATTAGGTGGTTTTTTATACATTAATCACCAAAAAGAGTTGTTTATATTACTGACTTTTGTTTCTGCTACATTACCAATTGCTTATAAAATTTGGCTAGTTGCAGAAGTTAAAGAGTACTTAGAAAAAAGGAATGGAAATATAGTACTTGATCTAATTCAAAACTATAAAGTTGCTATTCAAGATAGAGCATTTTTAAGAGTTGTAATAGGGTCTACCTTCATATTTGCGGCAGAGTTTTCTTTAAACAGTTATATTGGTGTACGACTTTCAGAAACATTCAATCCAATAAGCATTGGGAACTTTGAAATAGTAGGAGTGAGGATGCTAAGTATTCTTAACATACAGAATATGCTTTTAGTAGTATGTTTAACGTTTATTGTAAATAAATTTACAGATCGTCTAAGTGGAAAAAAAGCGTTACTTTTAGGTCTTGTGCTATATGGTGTAGGCTATGTGACAGTAACATCTGCAAACACTTGGTACGTACTGATTATTTTTAATTTTATTGCCACTGTTGGTGAACTTGTCTACTCCCCAATCAGAAATGCAGAACAAGCTAATATGATTCCGGCTGATAAAAGAGGATCGTATTCAGCTTTTGCAGGTCTAGCATATATTGGTGCGGATCTAACTGCAAGAATGACTATTATCATTGGTGCATTTTTGGTTCCTACGATGATGTCCGTTTACATTGGTATCATTGCAATAATGGGGACATTCCTCTTATACACTGGACTGTTTGTTAGAACCAATATTCAATCTCAGGAACGGTTGAATAAAATGTCATCATAATATAATACTTTAAATGAAAAAATACGCTATTCTTTCTATAGAATCGTAGGAAAGGATGGCGTTTTTTTTTATTTTAGAAAACCATGCAATTTTTAATTTGCTGACAACGTGGAGTAATACATAACATAAATAGAAAAAATCCCTAACAATATCCAAAAGAATTGTTAGGGATTTTTGTTAGTCTTTTAATAAAGACTAACAGGTGACTTGCAAAGCAAGTTACCTGGTGTTACACTCTAACTACATACTAACTTGCATAGCAATCTACTGAAAGGAGATGAATCGATGCATAGCCAAATGCTAAAAGGTGTATTAGAAGGCTGTATTTTATATATCATCTCACAAGAAGAAGTATACGGTTATGAGCTAAGTACCAAATTGAATCAATATGGCTTTACGTTTGTAAGTGAGGGCAGTATTTATCCACTTTTATTGCGTATGCAAAAAGAAAAGTTAATCGAAGGAACTTTGAAAACCTCTAATCTAGGACCTAAACGTAAGTATTATCATTTAACAAAGAAGGGATTAGAACAATTAGAGATATTTAAGGAAAGTTGGGATATGGTATCAACAACTGTAAATCGGTTATTAGGAGGGGAAAAACAAAATGAAACCAGATGAAATGGCTAAAATGAATAATGAAAAAAGAGAGCTACTAACAGAAGAAAATGAACTAGCTTATGGAAATATGTTAGTGTATATTCGCTGTTCAAATGTTCCTGAAAGGCAATCAGAAGAACTATTATTGGAGATTTTGGACCACCTTCTTGAATCTCAAAAAGAAGGAAAAAATGCTTATGATGTATTTGGGGAGGATCTTCCAGCGTATTGTGACGAATTAATTGCCGCCCTACCTCAACAAACAATGTTTGAAAAATTTCCAACAATTGGTTTTATTATTAGTTTACTACTTGCTATTCAATTTGGAATAGATACGATATCTGCTGTAATAACTTCGTTTTTTCAAAAAAACTATCCAACTGAAGGTGTGTCATTTGATATTCTGGAAACCACACTATCTGTCATAATTCTTATTGGAGGTCTTTATATTATTTTATATGTAATGAAAGGATTCTCGTTTAAATTCATAATGAATTGGAAGAGCCGAATTATATTTGTATTATCAATTTCTATTCCATTTGGAATATCAGTATTATTACATATGTATTTTAAAAAACACCCTTATCTTTCTTATAACTTAAGTTTATGGCAAGGTGCCTTGATAACTTTATTTTTCTATATTTTATATAAATTTTTATTTAAAGCATCAAGATTCTAATAACTTATTTAAAGAGCACATATATCGCTATTAAGCTAACAAAATTAAATTTTCTTAAAATTAAAAAATACGCTATTCTTTCGGTAGGCTCATAGGAAAGGATGGCGTATTTTTTGCTTTATGGATAATAAAAAATTAGATTGATAGGGATTTATTTTGACTCCCAGTACACCAATTAATCAAAAATAAAATAATTCTTCAAATTTTTTATCTAGTGCTATACAAAGTACTAATGCTAACTTTGCAGTTGGACAAAATTGTCCTGTTTCAATAGAACTAATTGTTTGCCTAGATACTCCTACCATTTCAGCTAATTCTCCCTGTGATATTTTTTTCTCAGCTCTTGCTACTTTCAAACGATTTTGCAGTACTAATTCATCTTTCAATTATCATCCCTCCAGAAAGAAAGCTATGGCACTTGCAATTGTACTCATTATTGCTAAAATGCTTGCAATAAGAAATTTTTGTGCTTTCAATTTTTTAAACTTATAAAAGCTGGTACTAGCTATATAACCAGAAAAAATTGAAATTAATTCGTAACTTTTAATACCATGCATCAATTTCCAAGAACTAAAAAATAGGACTAAAACAAGCACAGCCATTAAACCGTAATTAGATGAATCTAATTCTATAAGTTCTTTACGTTCATCTCGCCCCATTTTTTTGTATTTTCTTAATATCTCCTCTTTTTGCATCATTAGTAACCACCCCTTATTAATTATATTTTTATTGTACAGTTTTATTATCATTATGACAAGTTAACTTGTCAT
>NZ_QNUA01000062.1:0-88779 GCF_008042285.1 Bacillus sp. AR13-1 | reverse complement strand
ATATATTTCTGTTAAATTTAAAAATTCTAATAATTATACAATCACTAAAAAAGTAGCATATTCCTTTTGTTATTATCCAAATAACCTAAATTATTATCCAAAAAAACATTTTTATACGTCAATAATTATATAATAAATGATCATAATTAACGATTTAAAACTAACTCTCGCAGATAAATGGTATTTACATCTTAGAAAGACTAACAAAACTTAAACATAAATGCCAACCTGTAATACCTTTCAGTTTAAAATTTAAGAATAATTTATATTGGTATTACAAATAGATTTTTCTTGCTCTATTATCTATCCACCTTAACACGTTTAAAGAAACTCTTCTTCAACATAAAAACTCATTTGCAGATTATTGCAAATGAGTTTTTAATCCCTAACTGACCACTATTTTTTATTCTTCTTAATTTAATTATTTTTCTCAAGACATTCATAAACTGCCATCATTTCTCGCTTATTCAACTCACGAATTCGATTAAATATTAGAATGTCTGGAACATCCTCAGTTCGTAAGCTTTCATCCACAACATCACTAACTTTTCCAGTTAACCATGTTTGTACATCTATGCCATCAACAATTTCTTTAAGCCCTTCATCATTAATACCACTTGCATTACAAGTTATACATGGAATTGTTAATTTAAACACGCCATCATGTAGATTATCCTCGGTTATAACTTTTTTTCCGTTACAGAATGGACATGGGTTGCTTTTTTTAATTTTATTAATTTGGGTAACTAATTTTTTATAACCAAATGCTTCATACACATATGTTAATTTTTTATATTTTCCATTTGTGAAATACTTATCTATGATAGTTTCTCTTGTTTCATTGATATTTTGGAAATCACAAATAGTCACCTTATTATTATTGCTGATTGATTCGATATTACCTTTAATTTGGCTCCAGAATGGTAAAACATTTTGTAACACCATTTCATAGTTTGAAAAGCTTGCTTGTTCTAATTCAAACATTTTCAGTGCAACTTGTGTTTTCCTAGGCAGTAACGAGACATCTTCTGTCATAATCATATTGTCACCTACGATAGATTTCAATTTGATGAGTACAGGTAAATCTCCTACAATTTTTATTATTTCATTAAGCGGCTGATTGATAATTTCACGAATATCTGTATCTCCAAATTTAAGCGATTTTTGGTGATTTAATACAGTTGCCTCACAAATTGGACATGTCATCATTTCTTTAGAAGTCTTAATATCTTCTTTAATAGCTGCTTTTGAAATAACAATATATCCGCCAATAATTGTATTAAATCCTACCCATGTTCTACGTGTCTTTCCTTTCTTATCATAAAAGGACTTATCAAAATAGCCGTACCAAAATGTATGTTTTTCTTCCTCAGACATATCATTATAGCTCTTTGACAAATCATGACCAAGCTCATTTTTAATTTCTTCAAATAGAAATTCTATTTTTTCATATTGATAAAATTTTAATACTTTCATGATTTCCGGATCGAATAGACCATCCCAAAATGGAACATTTTTATCTTGAATTGTAATTTCTTTATCAAAAACTTCAATTTGAAGACGTCCCGAACATGATGGGCAATGATTATCCTGAGAATAGAAATCGAAGCTTCTCGTATCTTTATTAGTCGGATGAGCAGCTACAATATGATTGATCAATCCACCAATTTCATATAAGAAACTATATTGACTATACAAATGTCTTTCGAGATCAATAGCAACTACAGGTGCAATTGTATCAGATTCGTATTCACCGTAAATTAAACGAGCCATTGATGATAAGCTTTTTAATATGCCACCCTTATAGATGTTTTCTGCATTTTTAAAATAATCAATATGATTTTCTTCTAAGTAATTAATTCCATTTTGTTGATTCAGTGTTGAAGAAATATGTATTTGCTCAGCATTATTCACACTGCTTTTTTGACGATAATAATCATCATGACTTACTACATCAAGATGCTCTATAGATTCAAGCTGTCTTTTTCCAAAATCGACAATATAATCAGAACTTTCTAGCATGTAACTGTTATGCTCAATCATTATGATAGAGACTGATTCATCTTGTAATATCCCTCTAACACTATCTATAAATTGATTTAAAATATTTTGCGATAAACCTTTTGAAGGCTCATCAAAAATAAACAATGTATGTGGATTTCTTGTTTTTGCAAATAACTCAGAAACTAAATGAACACATTGAAACTCACCCGTTGATAATGTTTGTGTTTTTCGTTCTAATGTTAAATAGCCCAGTCCTAATTTGATTAGTAGGCTCAAGCGTTTATACGCAATATCTTCGTTTGGAATTTCATCAATAATATCCTCAATTGAGCGCTCAAAAATATCATCAATTTCTTCACTATACTTTGTCAGTTTCTTTTTAATATCTAAGAAAGTTGCTACAGTTGATCGACTTGTAATCGATTGGTTTCGATCTTGCCCTACCATAACTAGTTTATCTTTTGGATATCGTTTCAAGAAATCTGTAGCTAAACACTCATTGACAAGTGTAGATTTCCCGCATCCAGACTCTCCTGTAACAGTTACAAGTCTATTTTTAGGAATCTGAAACTCAGTCATTTGGATATTTCGGCAATATAATTCATGGAATGTATAATATTCTGTTGGCATTTTGTAATTTCGTTCCGATAGTATTGGCTTTGGTCTTGGTGATTCTTTTACGATTTTTCCACCATATTTTCCACTACCAGGTCCGAAGAACATTTGCTCATCCGTTGTATCCAGTACTGTATCTGAATGATCAATGAGCCAAATTTGATTTTTGTACCCTAATTTTTCGATCTCTTCTAATATTTGTAATAATGTTTCGTGATCAAGCCCCACGGAAATCTCATCAATAATAATTACAGCATTTTCACTTACTGCCATGAATTCAGCTAAGTAAAGTCGTGTTAATTCTCCACCTGACAACGTACCCATAATTCGATTTAATGTTAAATAACCAATGTTCATATTGATAATATTTTGCAGTATATGTTGTTTTGCTTCACTAATATTTAATTCTTCTGCTAGTGAAAGAATAGATTCAACACTTAAATCGTTAATATCCGAAATTGTATGTGATTCAGCAAATAACTCAATAGTACGTTGTTCAACTTCTTCACTATAACGTTTCCCCTTACATTTTTTACACTCAATATTTTTAGTAGTACCACGCCCTTTACAGCCAGCACACCAACCTAATTGATTATTAAATGAAAAAACTTCAGGAGAAAGATTAAATTCTTCCGCTAATTTTTCACGAATCTCTTTAAAAACACCTGTATGAGTACCAATCGTCGAACGCGGATTGGAAGAAATTGATGATTTCCCTAAAAAAAGTACTAAAGGCATTTCTTCCATTTTAATTGCACTAAAATTAGTTTCCATAATATTAGGAAATAAATATTGATATTCAGCCTTTGGCAATAAGGAAACTAGACGCTTCTTTGATTCTTCACCAATTGTTTGACAAAGAGTTGTTTTTCCAGATCCAGATAAACCAGCAATACCAAGTGATTTATTAAACGGAATAACAGTATCAAGTTTATTTATGTTATTAGCAATTAATTGATTTACTTTCATATTAACCTCTATTCTTATTTTTCCACAAAATCATTTTTATAATATAATAATTACATAATGAATATTACCTATTATACAATTACCCTCTCACTTCTTGAATCTTATCCTTGTATTTTCCGAACCATTGTCGCCATTCGTTTTTAGAAAATTCCTTCTCTTCTCCTTCTAAAACGGAAGAAAAAAGATCTAAACAAATATGCCAACCAGCTATATCTTTTGGTGTATGATCAGTTAATTCATGAATGTATTCTTTAAGTAGTAAAAGAGAACCATTTTCCTCTTTATGTATTTCAAATCGGACACGATCTTTATCCCATGTGAATTCAAGTACTGAATTTAGTTGGCACTCTAAAATATCAATATTTAAAAATGAACCATCCATCATGTCGAACTTTATAATTCCACCTGTTTTAAGGTTTTCAATCTGTAAATTAGACATCCATTTTTTAAGCTTGCTGTTTTCAGTTAAAACAGACCAAACTTCCTCTATTGTATTGGGAAATTGGCGTTCAAATTTTATAATATAGCCATCAGTTTGTTTCTCTATTTGAGCTAACATATTTATTTCCTCCTACTCTTGTATAGAATGTATGTTCCTGTTTTATTTTACACGAATTTATGTATAAAAGAAATCTCTATGGCAATGAAATATTAATTTAATTTGTGAATGGTATCTTGAACATTGATTGATTTATCATATATTCTCTCCATGTGTTTATTACAATAGGCGTACCTCAACATTTCCGCAAAAAAATTCAACATGAGAAAACGTTGATTTATTTACTTTATATGATATTTCCATTAAATATTTAAAAGCAATTTCCTTTAAGATAAATGGTGTTAATAAGAGCTAATATAGTATTCAAATCAAGTTATGTATGTCTAATTCCTTGCTAAACGTAGGTTTACAAAACAAATAAAAAAAGCCGCATTTGCGACTCATGAACTGATAGAACTAACACCTATTCTAGGTGAATGACTTACCTTTTAATCGCGTCAACAATTAGCGATGGAAAACCAAGTTTATCGCCTCGATTTCTAGAATCATACCTTTTCGAACGGAAAATAACACCATCGTTTGCATCCCATTCATTGTAATAAAATTGACCATTTTCATCACAATGTTCAAGTAAAACTACCTCTAATCCAGCGGTTTCAAACATTTTCGTTAATGTTTTATAATTATGAACGATTTTATGACTTGCAGCTGGGTGGTCTTTCGGGCCAGGTCCGCCTATTTGAACTATATTTTGGTAGGTTTCATCTCGGAAAAATGCATCTGGGACTCCGCACCGAATATGACCTGATGGCTTTAAAAATTTATAACAAATTTCAGCTGCTTTTACACCTTCTTCAAAAGTAAGATGTTCCCATACATGCTCTGCTAAAATAGCTGAAATGGAATTGTATTCAAATCTTTCTTCCCAAGTGGTATTGTCTAGTAAATTAAGTTCATCTTCTTGCGTTTGAACCCAACCTGGATTATTATTAAATACTCCAGCTCCGACTACTACTTTAATTTCGTCTTGCTTAATTGCCATCACTTTCACCTCATAAATCTTTTAATGTATTAATATATTCTATGTTTACTATACATTTTCCTTTTTCAACTAAAGTGCCAGTTAGCTCAATAAGATAGGTAACAAAACTTCTGTTGTTTTTACTTATCCTCCCACATACAGCAAAAACGTTTATAGTGCAAAATAAAAAGCGAAAAGAATAATTCCTTCCGCTTTTTATAGCAATAAATACATTTCATATTGTGCTAAAGAATTCTTTTCAAATCCAGATTTCTTTAAAAACCCTTCCAGTAAATTGTTGTTTGGAAACCCAATTGATAAACTTGATAACTTTAATTCTTCACTTGCTACCTGTAATAATTTCGTCCCAACACCAATATTTCTATAGTCTTTGTCTATGAAAATAAAACTAATTTTACCTTGTTCATTTATACATACAGTACCTTTTAGATCATTATCGAAATATGCACCGTAAAATGTATGATTTGTTTTTTCGATATAATTAATATCATTTTGCCAATTTATATGGAAGTTTAACCATTTCTGAATCTCAACTTTAAATGTTGGAAATTCTAATTGTTTTACTTCAATATTTTTATTACCTTTATTCATTATTTTAGTTAAATCATTTAAATTATAATAAGAAAGATCATATACTTTTTCATAACCTAATTTGTTATAAAAATGAATCGCCCGATCGTTTCCTACAATAACTTCAAGAAAAAGCTGCTTACATTTATTTTGTGTCGCTTCTTCTTTATGTAACCCAAATAACTTTTGACTTACACCAATGCCTCGAAATTCTGGATGAACAGCTAATGTTCCGCAGCGCATTGTTTTTATACTTTCATATACCTTAATACCACCAAGTATTACACCAACACATTCGTCACCGTCTAAAGCAAGAAAGGAGTGTTCTAGCGAATTCCCTTCTGGCCCAAAAAATCTTTTTATAAAATCTTCTTTTGAAACTTCCAGTTTAATGATGTAATCTGAAAATCCATCCTTAAAAGCTTTATACACTAAATCTATACTTACTTCACTACATCTTTTGTATTGAATCATATAAGTATAATCCCCCGCTTTGACTTGTTATAAACTGCATTCAAATACATGAAATGAATTACCTTCACCATATCCATCTTTTATTTCATGAACAACAATTTGACTAAAACCATTAGTAATAAGTATATTTTCAAATTCTTTTAAATCATATAGTCTTATAGGAAAATCCATAATCTCAGTTTCTTTTATTTTCTCATCATGAATGATTTCATATTTCAGTATAATATTTAGAAGTTTTTGCGCCTTATCATATGAAACTTTTCTATACTCAACAATTAATTCATTGTTAATTTCTTTTCTATTTGTCTCTATCCAATCTAAAATTTGTTCTGTCTCACTTCCACCTTGTACAATTGTCAGAAGTAATTTGCCATTTTCCTTTAAGTTGTTTTTCATATTTTGAAGACTATTGTCTACTAAATTATTTGGTAAAAGTGAAAATGAACCGATAGGAATCATAATAAGATCATATTTTTTATCACTATGATATTCTTCTATTCTTCCTTGTGACACAACCGGTTTTAAGTTTAATTTTTCTGCTTTATCTTTACAAACTTTAAGCATATCTTTCGAAATATCAAACCCTTCTATATTCACACCATTTTGCATAAAGGGAATTAACATTCTACCATTTCCGCACATTGGTTCTAACACATGTATATTTTTATCTTTTGCAAAAGAAAGATAAAAATCCAATTCTTTTCCGGCTGCAATTGATTTATCACTTTCATATATCTTTGTACAAAGTTCTCCATAATACGTATGCAATTATAATTCACCTCTTAATTTGAAATGAGCGGGATATTCCCCCTCTTGTTATCTATTGTTAACTACAGTAATCTCATAAACACGTAAAAAAGTAATTAAATGCTCACACGCTCGTTCACATGCTAACATTTTAAAAACCTTTTGTTCTTCTTTCGTTTTGTCATTCGCTTGATCTGAGGCAGCTTTTAAACATAGAAATGGTTTGTTATTTACACGACATACATAAGCAAATGCTGCCACTTCTTGATCAACGGCTAAAGCACCGTATACAGTATGAAGTAAATACCTCATTTCTGAACTTCGAATACTTTGATCTCCAGATAGAAATGTACCAAAATGGACCGGGTCATACGAACGCAATTTCTTCATTCGTTTTACGAGTGATTTAGTTGTTTCAATAGGTGCTGTTCTACCATCATATAGATTAAAACTATCTTCTCCTGAACCAGCCGCTGTAACATCATGCTGCAAAGTATTAAGAGCTACAACGATGTGTCCATTTTTCACCTTATCTGATAAACTCCCGCAAATCCCTGTCATAAATAACTGGTCTGGCTGGAATTCACTTATTAATAGTTGTACACAACTAGCACAACTTACTTTACCGACACCAGTTACAACTGAAATAACTTCTAATTCATTAATAGAATGAAAATGAAATTCCCAAGCTGCTATTTTTTCTACACGCTCACTTGGATAATGTTGATGCAAATACGTAAGCTCTGGTTCCCATGCAGATACAATTGCGATCCTTTTCATTACACACTTCACTTCCTCCTATTTTCATGTAAATAAGTCATCTATACTCTCTCGTTCATATTCTGGTATCCACTCTTTATACTTCTCATATAAATCCCGTATCTTTTCTTTATTCTTCGCAATTACTTCACATCCTCTATCATCATAAATAAACATGATAATATCCTTTGTTACATTTATAAAAAATACATCTGGATGTGAAATTTCTTTTTTTCGCCCTAGACGTGGACGTAGGTCAGGGAAATCTTCATGATTAGCTGCTTGAATAAGCGGTTCATATTTAATATCTTCAGCAAGACATTTTAAAGAAAATTGATATGTACAATATAAGTTAGCTTCTTCATCCTCAAATAGAAAAGGGAATGTTTCTTGTCTTATATGAAACTTTAAATCCCTCTTTTTAATAAACCTATTGTATACATTTATTTTCTGCGCATTTTTTATATTTTCCTGTTTAAATCGATAAACATTTGTGACTAAAAAGACGGTATCTTCTTTTGAAAATATATCTTTAAATAGACTTTTATTATACCTATATAGTTGTGTAAAATATTCCATATTATACGTGTTACCATCTTCTTTGAATTGATATTTATCTTTCCCAAAATCAAAATGAAGATGATTTTCCCACTGAAAGTATATGGACGGTACTAACGTAACTCCTGGGAATGTTTGATTCATATATTCTTTAAATTGCATTTTTATACCCTTTCTACTCTACAATTTCTTTTAAATACCAATATGCTTCTTCTAACCACGGGTGTATGACTTTTAATGTATATTTTCTTTCCCACAAATATGAAATATATACAAAAGCAGCATGTTCCAAAGATTTTTCCAATCCTTTTTTTACCTCAATTAAATATGACGGTGTCCCTATTTGATCCCATTCTAATTTATCAGCAATAAATAATACTAAATCCATCTTCGTTGCATGTTTATGCAACGTAGTGTGGCAACTGATTGCATTTAAAACTTCTTCATCCTCTATTTTGAATATCTCTTTTGCAATTACACTCGATAATTTTTGATGAATAATCATTGGAAACTCTCGTTCTTCTTGTAATATTTCTATGCCAAATTCTTCAGCAACTGCAATCCGCTCCTCATTCGGAAAGATTGCACTAATATCATGTAAACACCCTGCAATCGCTGCTTTTTCTTCATCTTCATAAAATATTCCCGCAATTTGTCTCGCCTCATTTGCCACACGAATTGAATGTTTATATGTAAATTCTTTATTGTATTTTAATAGAAAAGCTTTAATATCATTTTCTATTTTTCCAGTTGGAGTAAATGAATATATATCATTATATAACATAGCAAGTCCCCCTTATAACTATCTTTCAGTATAATGTGGAGTTTAAATATCCTTCTTATTTTATATTCGTTATGAATGTTTTAATTCCTTTTTAATACGATACATGAAATTTTATGTAGAAACATTACTACAAAATACATAAATGTTTGATATTATAGTAATGTTGATTAATTGTAAGGAAAGGAACTAACTATAAAATGAATAAAAACATATTAATTATTGATGATGATAAAGATATTGTAGAATTACTAAATGTTTATTTACGAAATGAGGGGTATAACATTTATAAAGCTTATGATGGTGATGAAGCATTACAAATGATATGTACATATGAAGTTGATCTTATGCTTTTGGATATTATGATGCCAAAACGAAATGGATTAGAAGTTTGTCAAGAAGTGCGTGAAAATAATACTGTACCTATCCTTATGCTTAGTGCAAAAGCTGAAGATATGGATAAAATATTAGGACTTATGACCGGTGCAGATGATTATATGATTAAACCGTTTAATCCACTAGAATTAGTTGCTAGAGTGAAAGCATTGTTACGTAGATCATCTTTCCAAAACGCTGCCACACCAAAGAATGAAGATGGTATTATTCGCATTCGTACAGTTGAAATTCATAAACATAATCATACGGTTAAAGTAAATGGTGAATATATTAAGCTCACCTCTATCGAATTTGATATTTTATATTTACTAGCGAGTAATACTGGAAGAGTATTTAGCTCTGAAGAGATATTCGAACGAGTTTGGAATGAAGACGGTTATGGTTCTAATAAAACGGTAATGGTCCATATTAGTAATTTACGCGATAAACTTGAAACCGTAATGAATGGTGAAAAACTAATTCATACGGTTTGGGGAGTAGGATATAAAATTGAGAAATGAAGCATTTGATATATTAAAAGATATACCAAAGTGGAAGCTTATTTTTTGGCTTTTATTAGCTATCACTCTTACACCAATTACCGAATTAATTATATTTCGCCTCGTAACGAGTGTAATTGAGAGTTCACTTACTCTAAGCGAACTAGGAAAAGAATTCATTAGAATTTTTGGCCATGAAAAATATATTGGATTAAAAGAGTCTTTATGGATGATGATTGTATCTTATTTGTTTTTATTTTCTATTTTCTCATCCTATTTATACATTTTTTATCGTCATGAAAGAAAGGTTTACTATGAAACTTGTATAAAAAAAATGATTGAAGAGATTCGGTATATTGCAAGTGGAAACTTTAATCATAAAGTTTCCATCGTACACCATAATTATTTAGAAGAACTGGCAACTGGGGTCAATCAAATTATTGAGCAATTAAAAGTTTCGATTGATGAAGAAAGACGGGCAGAACAAGCAAAAAGCGAACTTATTACAAATGTATCACATGACTTACGAACCCCTCTTACATCTATAGTTGGATACGTAAATTTAATCCATCATGATAATTATAGAGATGAAGTAGAATTACGATACTATATTCAAGTCATTTACGGTAAAGTAACTCGTCTTAATGCATTAATGAATGACTTGTTTGAATATACACGCGTTCAAAATAAAGAGTTAAGTTTATATTCTGTTCCTATTGATATTGTAGAATTGCTTGGACAATTAACTGTCCAATTTCGGATACAGCTTCAAGAAGCTAATATTGAATGTCGCCCTTCTTTCCCATCTCAAAAGCTAATGGTACTAGCTGATGGGGATAAATTAGTACGTGTGTTTGAAAATCTAATCATAAATGCTATTACTTATGGAAATGATGGAGATCATATTGATATTACTGCTTACGAAAGCAATAACATGATTACAATTGATATAACAAATTACGGACAACCTATCCCTAGTACTGATTTACCTCATATTTTTGAACGTTTTTATCGTGTTGAAAAATCACGTTCAACAAACACTGGTGGATCTGGGCTCGGATTAGCAATTGCAAAAAGTATTGTTGAATTGCATAAAGGAACAATTGAAGTATATAGCGATGATAAAAAAACAACTTTCACTGTAAAATTACTCCCTTATAAAGCTTAATACCACATATTTATAGGTTCAATTTTTTATCATATAAGAAATTGAACCTTTTATATTCCATCAATATCCAAAATTAAAGAATTCCTTAAAATTCTTTAGAAATTCTTTACCTTTTCTTTCTTCCTAATTAAGCATTCCTTTTTACAATAATATTATTGATGTAATAGTAGGAGGATCGCTAATGCAATTCTTGAAAAAAATAACAATTTTATTATTATCTTTTCTTATTACTGCACTTATCGTTTTATATTTTTATCTTTATGTAAATGATCCAATTATTCAAGCTAAATCAGCTATTTTAATAGATACTAATTCTGGTGAGATTGTTTATAAAAAAAATGAAGAAACTCCTATACAATCAGCTACTTTATCTAAATTAATGACAGAGTATATCGCACTGGAACAACTGAATGAAGGAAAAATACAGTTAGATGAATTAGTAAAAATAAGTAACGAAGTTTTCCGAACAGAAACGAGTCCTATACAAATAACTTCGAAAGATAAAACGACGGTTCGTGATCTACTTCATGCATTGTTTTTGACAGGGAATAATCGTTCCGCACTTGCCCTTGCAGAACACATTGCTGGAAACGAAGATAACTTTACACTTTTAATGAATGACAAAGCAAAACAACTAAAGTTATCACAACCATCCCCGTTTCAAAATGCTACTGGAATTAATAACGATACGAATAAACAATCAACTACAACATCGATAGACGTCGCTAAACTAGCAACACAATTAGTAAAAGACTTTCCAGATGTATTGAATGTTACGAAACTAACCTCTTACCAATTTACTTTCAAAGATTCAAAAGTTTTCAATACAAATAAAATGATATATTCCCTTAATAAAAACATTAAACTCCAAGGTGTTGACGGCTTACAAACTAGTTTTTCAACTAATGGTAATTATAGTTTTGTCAGTACAGCCACACGAGGAGATACTAGACTTATTTCAGTAATATTAGACGCCGGTGATGAAAACAGTACTTTTATTGAAACAAAAAAGTTGCTTCAGTACGGTTTTGATCCTTCCTCGTACTCTGCACTCCAAGCTTTTAAAGATGCTGTTACATCTTGGACAATATTGTTTCAGTTTAAAAATTTAATCATACAAACGATTATGATCTTTTTCATCATTACAATCTTAATGTTTTTATATATACGTCAAAAAAAAGCCGAGGATTTTAATTAAGAAATCTTCTTATATATAAAAACCGACTTGCGTTTACACTGCAAGTCGGTTTCTAAATCTACAATCCTCTTCCAACTAAATTCGCTGAAACGGGCTGAAGATTTAATTCTCTTGCCCATATTGATAGCTGACCTATATGATGAATTTCATGTACAATTACATGCATTAAAACTTCACCGTATTTATATGTTTTATCTGTCCATGAAGCTTTCAATATTTTTGATTCGAAGTCGCCAGACCATAACTGCAAAAAGTTATCTAATTCTCGTCTATATAAATCAGATAATGACTTGTACATATCGTTTTATACATTTAACCATTCACAATCACTTCTCTTCGATTAAGTTCCTCTATTATTTGATCAATTATTTCACTTATAGATAAAGATCCATCCAATACAATATCCGAATTCGGCTTAACAGTATGAATTGCCTCTAAATAAGCTTTTCTCGCATGTGTCATGTAATGTTTCAAATTATTATGTATTTCACTCATTGTATCTTCTTTAAAATCTCTCAAAATTCTTCTAGCCATCGCAATATCTAAAGGTGTATCGATAAATATAGTTACATCAATGAATTGTCCCACTTCTCTATTTAAGTATGCAAAAGGATAATCTACAATAATATAATCTAAACTACTATCTTGTATAGAACGCTGAATATCATTCATTAGCGGTGTAAGTACCCATTCATCGTAATTAGCTCCATCATCAATCCATTTGCAAATATCAACCGGACAGTTATCAAATTTATATCTATCAAAATATAGAGCCTTTGATTTTTTCAACTCATGAGCTAAACTTTCTGTAATGGTAGTTTTACCGCCCCCTGAAACAGCTGCAATTGAAATTATTTTTGTTTTTTTATTCACGATTCCCACCAAACCCCTTTTGTTAACATAATATAATTATAAAATACTATTATTTATTGTTCCATTCATATTCTAACATACTCATTTCCCATAAATTCCAATACGTTTCTCCTACTCTTTTTGACTCTCTTAATAAACCTTCTTTTACAAAACCTATTTTTTCGTAACAAGAAATAGCTGACTTATTAAAGTCATAAACACCAAGAGTTACTCTATGTAGTTTTAATTCTTCAAAAGCAATACGAAGTACGGCTTTCATCATATGTTTTCCTATAGAACGCCCTCTCATTTTCGTATTACCAACTAGCACTTTTCCAATTCTAGCAGACTTATTTATATTATCTATTTGTCCAAGAGAAATATGACCAATAACTACTTTAGTCTCTTCATCCATTATTTTGAATGCCAGTGTGTTTGCACTTTCTGTATATTTCTCTAATTGCTGTTCATTTAAAGGAAATGTAAATGCATTTCCCGACCATTGTATTAAAAATTCTTCGGAATTAATCCAATTTATTAATTGTTTGAAATCAGTTCTTGTAAATTGTTTCAGCTTGATCACTCTCATTCTCCTTTCACACAACCTTTTATACACCTTCAAATTTATTTTTATATGAAAAAGATATTCCCTTTTAAACAAAATAAAAAGCCATTCATAAGAATGGCTTTGCATCAATAAAGCATAATTAATCTTTATTTGCTACGTCAACACCGTTAAAATCAAACTCATCAGTAACAGTTGTAGCAGGTGGTAAAATTGCTTCAATTTTACAAAGAGATATAATTGCTGCAACTGAACCAGGAATAGCAGCTAGCTTAACAACATCGCAAGTTACCGAAGAAACAGTACCTATATAAGTACGTCCTTCAGTGTTAATTCGCACTGTTTTATTAATTAATTTTTTAAGCTCATCTCTAATTCCTTGTACACAAGAGCTGTCACATTTCTCATTCTTTTCCTTTTTACACTCTTCAAAAATGTCCCAACAATCATCATGCTTACACGTACATTTCTTTCTACAATTATTAAATCGAGAACCCAAAACCTCACCCCCTAATCCTTTCTACTAGTAGAGTATGTCCAATAGCTTAAAAGTGTACGAGACAAAAGCATAGAAACAAAAAAACAAACACTTGTACTAAACCTTCTTATTTATACTTTTAATAAGCCGGCTCCTTGAATAGGGACCACCTTTTCCTATTACTTCACATATACATAGGCTTTGTTCGCAGTGATATGGTGTATTTTTCCTTTACCATTGTGAAATATACATTCAGAAAAGCGTACTCCAAAATAAGATATTATTTAAAATCTTAACGTTTCCTTCAACAAGTGTTTGTTGATTAATATCATAACCAGTAGTTCTCTCAACTATCTCTTGAAAATTAGCATAGTTTGTATGAATTCTATATCTAGTAGAAAGCACTCTATCATATAAAGGTAAAATAATAGGTTAATAAACAAGCCATTCTTTTACTAAAACATAGAATAGTATGAACCCTATTAAAGGGAGGTATAAAAGAATGTCCTGGAAAAATGATTGCTGGAGTTCTAAGAAAAAGCATTGTTGTGATGACTGGTGGAAATCTAAAGAAAAGAATCATTGTGATGATGATTGGAGTTCTAAGGAAAAGCATTGTACTGATGATTGGTGGAAATCTAAACGAAATAAGTGTCGTTGTAAATGTTTCTTTATTTGTTGTCATTGTAAAAGAAAAAATTGGTAATATTTTCAATATCGACTTAAAAGAGAGAACATGTCTTTTGTGACCGATAAATACTAGAATGTAATATACAAAAAGCTGACTAAGTATAGTCAGCTTTTTGTGAATGAACACGTAGAGATTTATTTTAATATAGTTCTTATTAGAAAAGGATTATTTTATATAGATTACTATAAGCATCCATAAAGCCAAGGCGCCAATGATAGCGAGCGCTATACGTGTAGATAGTACCCTTAATTCAAAGTCTGTTTTCTTGGAGGGTTCAGGATATGCAATTATGTAGATTCCCTTTAATAATGCAAGCCATGCAATAACCGTTAGGAACCCCTGCCAATTGAATACCCATACATTATGTAGGATTACACTACCTAACCCTAGGAAAATCGATAGAAAACCATACATAATACCAAATCCTCTGTCTTCAACCACTAATTTTTTCAATTCACGTAGTACCGATGGACGTACGAAAAGTATTCCCGATACGATAACCGTTATCCATCCCCAAAACAATCCTAAAAAAGTACTAGTTTCCATTATTAGTTCACTCCCCTCAATTATTTATATTTCAGATATTCCCCCCTTTAGAACAATTCCAAAATCTTTATATATAGGCTAAATTCTGCTCTTTTTTAATACAAACATGGCATATTCTATGCCTATCCTTAATCACCTCATTTCTCTACAAAATGAAATTTTTATATCATTCTTCATCATCATCTATCCGAATCAACCGAAGTCGCTTTGTACTATTACCGCACACTTTTTCATAGCTTGGAGCTAACATGCACCAAAGCCAATATAATGATTTATTCGCCTTTTCACTAACCTCTAAAATTGTCCCCTCTGTAATAAAATGATCACCTTGATACAATGTATACTCGCTTGTCCCATGGAATCATCATTATTCCCCTCCCTATTAAAATAGCGTTTTTGTTTCAAATAATGCTCTCATTAATTTGGACGCATTTACCAGTATATTTACCAAAAAATTCATGATATCGTTAACTAGTCGAGTACGTCATTACTTGACGATTACCCTTAGGGGCCCCGCAGACAATCGGGGTTCCTTTTATTTAAATGAGGATTTTGTTTAAACTTTACAAAACTCACCTATATTAAAATATCTTCTAAAATTCCCATTAAACATTTATAATACTTTTAAGCGTTTTAAATTCTACAATCAGTAATGGAGGCATTTTAATGGGAAACATCCCAAAAGTATCATCACACCAATCAAATCCTAATATACCCTCACAGCAAGTGAACGCTAACACCAAACAAGGTAATAATAAAAAAACAAGACGCCGTATTATAACTACTTTAGCTTTTATATTACCTATAATTTTTGTCCTTCAATATTCTCTTAATAACCAGCAAGAAATGATTAAAGAAAAACAAATCACGCTTAATACGGAGCAACAAAAATTATCTTCTTTAAAGAAGGATGGTCATACCCTTAAAAATGATGTTAAAGTTTTAACAGGTAGTGAAGAAGAAGTTTTAAAATTCGCAAGGAAACTGTATGGATTTTCCAAACCGAATGAAACTATATTTCAAATAACTGAATAAAATTACACTGCATTATCCAAAAGGCGATATGAAGATAATCGCCTTTTTATATTTAATTTCTAAAGTAATCATACTAATCTCTCTTTCTATCAAATAACTATTTTGTTTAATTTATTAAAATACAGCCACTTGTCCATTTCACTTTGCTCTATCATTACATTTACTATTAGTAATACGATTTTTAGAGGTGATATATAATGGACGAGTTTTTATCTTTTGCTGCACTTAATCCGGGTTCTATTGGACCTACACTTCCACCTGTTCCACCTTTTCAATTCCCTACCGGTTCTACTGGACCAACTGGACCAACCGGACCAACCGGACCAACTGGACCAACCGGACCAACCGGACCAACCGGACCAACTGGACCAACCGGACCAACCGGACCAACTGGACCCCTACGGGACCCACCGGACCAACTGGACCAACCGGACCAACCGGACCAACCGGACCAACCGGACCAACCGGACCAACACCGGACCAACCGGACCAACTGGATTTAATCTTCCTGCTGGGCCTGCATCTATTACCTTGACTTCTAACGAAACCACAGCATGTGTATCCACTCAAGGAAATAATACTTTATTTTTTTCGGGTCAAGTATTAGTAAACGGTAGTCCTACTCCAGGAGTAGTAGTCAGTTTTTCATTTAGTAACCCTTCTCTTGCTTTCATGGTTCCTCTTGCTGTCATTACCAATGCTTCAGGTAACTTTACCGCTGTATTTCTAGCCGCTAATGGGCCTGGAACAGTAACCGTTACTGCTTCACTTCTTGATTCTCCTGGAACAATGGCAAACGTCACTATTACCATTGTGAATTGTCCGTAACGGTTTTATTTTTAAGGACTAAGCAATATCTAATAAGATGAGCACTGATTTACAGTGCTCTTTTTTATCATTGGGATGTTCCTTTCAAATGAAGTTTCGTAACAGCCTACTAAAATAACGCTTTTATTAAGAACTAATGATCTTTATATTTCTTAAGCTTGTCAGCACAAGTAATTTTTATAATTAGTTAAATTCTCAATATAGTTTGTGTATATAATTCCATTCAAAGATACATAATACCCACGTAACTATTTAAAAATACTTTGTTTTTATATCTAAGTTCAAAAAGGAGCTACATAACATGGATAAAAAAGATTTATTAAGTCAACAACTTGATCCTGTGTCATTAGATGCGCTGAATACCCCTAGTAAGGCCCAAGAACAACTGCAAGAAACCTCTCAGGAGGCACATAATTCAAACAAAAAGGACAGTACTCAAGCTTTACATGGCGAAGATTTACCAATTTCAGATGTATATAGAACAACGAACAAACAGTAAATTTAAAAGGGAAAAAATCTTAAGAACGAGTGAACTTAATTCTTTTCCCTTTTCCTATTTAAATAACACTTTTATATGAAACCCGTACACATTTTTGACACATCCACTATCACAATCTCCTGAAAATTCGTGATAATATTAATTTGTCGGATACGCCAAATTTCGACATTGAACGACAATAATATCTCCCTTATTGAATCCCTGTCCCCCAGGGATTTCTCCTTTTATTCATTACTTTTTTCTTCACTAAATTTTCATTCTTAACAAAATTCATTCACTCCATTAAATAGACAGCCACAGTATCCTATTTTGATAAAAACTAAAAACAAACAGACATACTTAACACTAATAGTAGATTTTTTAACTTCAAATTTACTTTTCCTCTCTTTTCTTTTTGTAAACATTAAAAATGAGCTCTATTTACATAGAGCTCATTCGTAATTTTATAGTTTGCTAGACTGTAGTCCTTGAATAAAGGGTACCACTTCAGGATTTACAAGTGACGATAAATCTCCTAATTCTTTTCCTAAGTAAGCAGCTTTTATGACACGTCGCATTACTTTAGAATTTCGTGTTTTTGGTAAATCTTCTACAACGTGGATGTCTTTTGGACATAAAGCTTTACCAATATGAGAGTTTACTAAACTCATTAATTCTTTCTTTAATTCTCCTGAGAATGTTACACCATCTCGTAATACAACAAAACAATGACAAACTTCTCCTTTTACATCATCCGGTACACCAACTGCCGCTGCTTCTATTACATCATTATGTTTCACAAGAATAGATTCATATTCAGCAGGACCAATACGTTTCCCTGCAATATTTAGCGTATCGTCTGAACGTCCTGTGATGATGTATTGCTCACCGTCATAAATAACCCAGTCCCCATGGACCCATTTATTTTCAAAGCGTGACCAATATGTGTTTACATAACGTTCATCATCTTCCCAGAAACTTTTCGTCATACCTACCCAAGGTTTTTCTAAACATAGTTCTCCGACTTCATCTCGAATTGGTTTACCTTGATCATCAAGTACAACCGCTGCCATTCCTGGTAAAGATGCGTTAAAACTAATCGGTGCGATCGGCTTAATTAGGACATTCCCGAAAATCCCACCTGAAATTTCAGTTCCACCTGAATAGTTACAAATTGGTACTTTACCTTTACCAACTGTATTAAATAACCACATCCATGGGTCTGGATTCCAAGGTTCTCCTGTTGATGCGAATACTTCTAAACTCTTTAACGAGTGTTTATTTACATATTCATCACCTTTTGCCATTAATGCACGGATTAACGTTGGTGAAATACCGAGATGAGTAATTTCATATTTATCGACTGTCTCCCATAAGCGGTCTGCTTCTGGAAAGTCTGGGACACCTTCATACATAACCATTGTTGCGCCATTAATTAAAGAGCCGAATAGTAAAAATGGTCCCATCATCCAGCCCATATCAGTTACCCATAATACTCGGTCGCCTTGTTTTATATTCATTCCAAATCCTGCATCAAATGCAGATTTTAGCGGGAAACCAGCATGTGTGTGTACTGTCCCCTTCGGCTTACCAGTCGTTCCAGATGTATATATAAGCATTAATGGATCATCACTGTTCATTTCTTCAGCATGTATAAATGGTTTTTCTTTTTCTAACGTACTCCATGAAAAATCATAATTATGCGGTGTAAAATCATTTCCTGCATGACGAACAATTACCACCTTTTCAACAGTTGGACAATGTTCACAAGCTTTATCTACTTCATCTTTTAATGAAACAATTTTCCCACGGCGTGAAAAGCCATCTGCGGTAATAACCATTTTTGAACCAGCTGCTTGTACACGTGTCATTACTGCATCAGCAGCAAAACCTGAGAATATTGGTGAAATAATCGCTCCAATTTTCATTACCGCTAACATAGCAACAACTGTTTCAGGAATCATTGGCATGTAAATTGTTACACGATCACCTTTTTCAATACCAGTATGTTTCAAACCGTTGGCAACACGGCTTACCCAGCTGTCAAGCTCTTCATATGTAAATGATTTCGAAGTTCCGTTTTCCCCTTCATACATAAGTGCTGCTTGTGTTTTCGTTTTATCGTCTGCAAGCCAGCGAGATAAAGCAGATTCTACAACGTTACAAGTTCCCTCAGTATACCACTGTGCAAACGGTGTACCATTTTCTAAATCTAACACTTCTGTATATGGTTTCATCCACTGATAGCCAACTGCTCTCTCAGCTTCTCCCCAAAACCAAGCTGTTTCTTCAATTGACTTATTATAAAAAGCTTCGTAATCTTCATAGCCTAATGATTTCATCCAACCAAATAAACGCGTTTTTTCTTTATATTCTTCTGTTGGAAACCAAACTGCTTGTTTCATGTTTTCCCCTCCTTGATTTTTTGAGCAAGAAAGCCCTAAATAGGGCTTTTAAACTGGATATACAGGATGTTTACGATCCGTGAATACTTGATATTTACTCATATACATTTCGAATCGTCCTTTTAGCTCTTCACGTAAATTGTTTGGATGAACAATACCATCAATCACCATCTCAGATGCTAAACGGTAAATATCAATATCTTTCTTATACTCTTCTCGTTTTTCAGCAATAAAGCTTGCACGCTCTTCTTCTGGTAAAGCTGCTATCTTATTTGCATATACAGCATTGACCGCTGCTTCTGGACCCATTACTGCAATAGAAGCTGTTGGTAATGCTAAGCAGCAATCTGGTTCAAACGCTGGACCTGCCATTGCATATAAGCCAGCTCCATATGCTTTTCGAACGACGATAGAAATTTTCGGTACAGTTGCTTCACTCATTGCAGAGATCATTTTTGCACCGTGACGAATAATTCCGGCACGTTCTACTTTTGTACCAATCATAAATCCAGGTACATCTGCAAGGAATAATAATGGAATATGGTATGCATCGCATAAATTTATAAACTTCGCTGCTTTATCAGCTGAATCGTGGAATAATACGCCGCCCTTCATACGCGGCTGATTTGCAATAATGCCAATTGGCTTACCATCAATGCGTGCTAAACCTGTAATTAGTTCTTGAGCAAATAATTTTTTCACTTCAAAGAAAGAACCTTCATCAATAATTCTGTTAATGAGATCTTTCATATTGAAAGGAGCATTTTGATTTTCTGGAATGATTTCTTCTAACGTTTTATCGAACTGTTTCGGTTCTTGAGGTGTAATCAAAGGAGTCTTTTCTAAATAGTTACTTGGAAAATAAGAAATATATTGTCTTGCTTGCGTAATTGCATCTTCTTCTGTTTTACATAAAACATCTCCGCATCCTGATACTGAGCAATGCATACGTGCTCCGCCCATTTCTTCTAAAGTTACCTTCTCACCGATAACCATTTCAGCCATACGCGGAGACCCTAAATACATAGAAGCATTTCCTTCAACCATCATAACAACGTCACAAAATGCTGGAATATACGCACCACCAGCTGCTGAAGGTCCAAATAATAAACAAATTTGTGGCACTTTTCCAGATAATTTCACTTGGTTATAAAAAATTCTTCCCGCACCGCGGCGTCCAGGGAACATTTCAACTTGATCTGTAATACGCGCTCCAGCAGAATCAACTAAATAAAATAACGGTACACGTAATTTTTCTGCTGTTTCTTGAATTCGTAGAATTTTTTCAACTGTACGTGCTCCCCATGATCCAGCTTTTACAGTCGAATCATTTGCCATTACGCACGCAGTACGACCATGTATTTTACCAGTCGCAGTTACAACACCATCAGCTGGTAATCCAGTTTGTTCACAATTTGCAAATAATGCATCTTCCACATATTCACCATTATCGAATAAAAGAGCTAAACGATCTCGAACAAAAAGTTTCCCTTTTGCTTTGTTTTGTTCATGATATTTCGGTGCCCCGCCTTGCTTAATTGTTTCAACTCGTTCTTCAAATGAATTAGATTGTTGTTTTTGATCTAACATATTTACTCCCCCTTATACATTGGTTTGCGTTTTTCCTTGAATGCCTGTAATCCTTCTAATCTATCTTTCGTATGGATTACGCCCTCATACGCCTGTTTTTCCATTTGTAAGCCGGTATGTAAATCTACTTGAATTCCATTTGAAATTGCTTCTTTTGCTAATCGAACAGCAATTGGACCATTTTTAGCAATTCGATCTGCAATTTCAATTGCTTTCTCTTCTAGTAAATCAGCTGGTACTACGAATTCTACTAAACCATATTCTTTCGCTTCTTGCGCCGAAATACGTCTTCCTGTATAAATTAATTCTTTCGCTCTACCGACTCCAATTAATCTCGGTAAACGCTGAGTACCACCTGCTCCAGGTATAATTGCAAGAGAAGTTTCAGTAAGACCTAGACTTGCAGTGTCAGAAGCAATTCTAAAATCACAAGCTAAGCTTAATTCAGTACCTCCACCAAGTGCGATTCCATTAATAGCAGCAATAACTGGTTGTGGTAATTGTTCCACCATCTCCATAGTAGAACGAATCATACCCACAGCATGGCGAACTTGTTCTTCACTCATGTTGGCACGCTCTTTTAGATCAGCACCAGCGCAAAATGCTTTTTCGCCATCCCCTGTTAAAATAACAACGCGCGTATTTGATTCTTCGTTTATTTGAGTTAATATAGTTTGTAATTCTTCTAATAATGCCAAAGATAATGAGTTTGCTTGTCTTTCACGATTTAACGAAATCTTTACAACGTGCGGTGTAACATAGTCAACTGAAATGTTTTGTAATTGTAGCATCTTCTCACCTACTTATCGTTTTATGTTGAAGCGCTCTATACACATGACTCGGTAATTGGATATTTAACTTACTTTGAATAAACTGACTAGCTCTCAATAACTTTTCTTCATCAATATTAGTTTGGACTCCCAGCTTATGGAGCATATGCACTAAGTCATCAGTAGCAACATTACCCGATGCTCCTGGTGCATAAGGACATCCTCCGAGTCCGCCACAAGAACTATCAAACGTTGTAATACCATATTCTAAAGATTTAACTACATTCGCCAGAGCCATTCCATACGTATTATGAAAATGCATTGCAAACTGCGAAGCATCATACTTCTTTAATAGATGTTCTAATACTTGTTCTACTTGTAATGGATTCGCTACACCAATCGTGTCACCGAGAGAAACTTCATAAATGCCGTATGAAAATAGTTGATTACATATTTCGTCAACTGCTGTGGCACTTATATCCCCTTCATAAGGACATCCAAATACAGTAGAAACATAGCCTCTTACCTTTTTACCTTCGAACGTTGCCTGTTTTGTTATATCTTCAATTACAGCTAATGCTTCTTTAATAGATTTATTAATATTACTTTTATTATGAGATTCACTTGCTGATAAAAAAACATTCACCTCATCTACATTTTGCAAAAAAGCTCGTTCCAAACCATTTTGATTTGGAACAAGCGCTGCATATGTAACATTTGGATCCCTTTTTAGCTCAGAAAATACATCACTTGCATCTGCTAATGCAGGAACCCATTTAGGGTGAACGAATGAGGAAACTTCAACGTACGACAATCCCGCTTCTGTAAGTAGTTGAATCCATTTTACTTTATCTTTTGTGCCAACAATCTTTTTTTCATTCTGTAAGCCATCACGTGGCCCGACTTCTTTAATGACAGCAAAATTAGGTAGTTTCAATTCGCTTCCCCCTATATCTCCCTATTCAATTTCTAGTAATACATCTCCTTCATTTACAAAATCGCCTTCTTGTACGTTAATTTTCATAACAGTTCCGGCTTCTTCTGAAACGATTGGAATTTCCATTTTCATAGATTCCAAAATGACGACATCCTGCTCTTCCTCTACTGTATCTCCTACTCCTACAACAATCTTCCAAACATTTCCTGCCATCGATGCATATACTTTCGTCATCATTTTTTCCCCCTTAATATTCATAAATCTTACTTTTTAACAAGTTGTTTCGTTACAAAACCCGTTGTATAAATACCACTTTTGAACACATCGTCTCCGAGTACTTGCAGTAACATTGGTGTGTTTGTTTTAATACCTTCTACTTTTAACTCTTCTAGAGCAATTTTTAATTTTGAAATCGCTTCTTCACGAGTTTCACCATGTGCGATTATTTTCGCAATCATTGGATCATAGAAAGGTGTAATCGTTACTTGATTCTCCAAAAAGTGATCAATACGTATATTTGTCGGTAACGTTAAATCTGTAATTTTCCCAGGTGATGGGAAGAATGTTTTCGGATCTTCTGCATAAATACGAGCCTCAATGGCATGACCACTACGTTTTACATCATCCTGTGTAAATGATAGCTTCTCACCATATGCGATAAGTAATTGTTGTTCAACTAAGTCTAACCCAGTAATTTCTTCTGTAACTGGATGTTCTACTTGTAATCTCGTATTCATTTCTAAGAAATAAAAGTTCTTTTGATCATCTACAAGAAACTCAACTGTACCTGCATTTGTATAACCAAGTGCTTTAGCAGCTTGTACAGCAACTTCTCCCATAGCCTTTCGTGTACCCTCATCTAAAAATGGTGAAGGTGCTTCTTCAATTACTTTTTGATTTCGGCGCTGCACTGAACATTCGCGTTCCCATAAATACACTGTATTACCATGTGTATCTGCTAAAAGCTGAATTTCAATATGATGTGCATCTGCTATATAGCGTTCTAAGTACATTTCTCCGTTACCAAAGAAATTTTGCGCTCTTGTTTTATTACTTTCAAATGCTTTGGTGAGCGTTTGCTCAGTTTCCATCAACTGCATTCCAATGCCTCCGCCGCCCGCGGATGCCTTAAGCATTAATGGATAACCAATTTGTTTTGCAATTTCAATTGCTTCTTCAGCAGTTTCTATATTTGTAGTAATGCCTGGAACTACTGGTACATCTGCTGCTTGCATCGCTATACGTGACTCAATTTTACTTCCCATCTTAGTAATGATTTCTTCTGAAGGACCGATAAATACGATGCCTTCTTCTTTACAGCGAATCGGAAAAGATGGATTCTCTGATAATAATCCGTACCCCGGATGGATTGCTTCAGCATTTGTCTTCTTAGCTATTTCCATAATTTTTTCAAGGTTTAAATAGCTTTCTTGGACACGTGGACCGCCTACTAAGTAAGCTTCATTTGCCAATTTTACATGAAGGGCATTTTCATCAGCCTCAGAATAAATAGCAACGGTACGAATGCCAAGTTTTTGACAAGTTTTCATAATGCGAACTGCGATTTCCCCGCGATTAGCAATTAATATTTTTTGAAACATAGTGACTCCTCCTTTTTATCTACATCCTAAATGTCTTGCAATTACGAGACGTTGAATTTCAGAAGTTCCTTCACCAATTTCTAAAAGTTTTGCATCACGAATATATCGTTCAACTTCATATTCACGCATATAGCCATATCCACCATGAATTTGTACTGCATGATTTGCTATACGACTTGCAGCTTCAGATGCAAACAACTTTGCCATAGCCGCTTCTTTACCGAAAGGTTTATCGTTATCTTTTAACCAAGCTGCTTTATGTACTAAATTACGCGCTAATTCTACTTCAGTCGCCATATCAGCCAATTTAAATTGAATCGCTTGGAAATTAGAAATCGGTTTTCCAAATTGTTGACGTTCTTTCGCATATTGCAATGCACGTTCAAATGCAGATTGTGCAATACCTACTGCTAATGCTGCAATTGAAATACGTCCTCCATCAAGTGTATATAAGAATTGTTTAAATCCTTTATTTACATCACCAAGAATATTTTCTTTCGGTACACGTACACCATCAAGTACGATTTCACAAGTATTAGAAGCACGAACACCCATCTTATCGTAAGGGCTTGAAATCGTTAATCCTTCACTAGTAGTCGGTACGATAAATGCAGAAATACGTTTTTTACCATTGTCTTCAAAACCGTTGATAGCGGTTACAATAATTATATTTGCATACTCTGCGTTTGTAATCCAGCACTTTTCACCACTAATAACATATTCATCGCCATCTAAAATTGCTTTCGTTTGTGTGCCCCCTGCATCAGATCCAGCATTTGGCTCCGTTAATCCGAAAGCACCTAACGTTTTACCTGACGCCATTGGAACTAAAAATTTCTGTTTTTGTTCTTCTGTACCGAAATAATAAATTGGAGAAGCACCTAATGAAATTGTTGCAGCATAGCTTAAACCTGTTCCACCACAAGCACGACCAATCTCTTCAACAGCTAACGCGTACGATAACGTATCGCCACCTGAACCTCCATACTCTTCCGGGAATGGGATACCTAATAATCCTAGTTCGCCCATTTTTTGAAATGTTTCATATGGAAATTCCGCAGTTTTGTCATAATATACAGCTTTCGGTGCGATTTCCTTTTCAGCAAAATCACGTACCATTTCTTTAATCATTTGTTTTTCGCGAGTTAGAGTAAATTCCATTCCGCTACACACCCCTTATCGAATATTGAGTTTCGACAGCGTGCGAGTTTCTACTACAAACATTACTTCTTAAAAGACACGAATATTAGTTAGACAATTGCTATAATTCTGTCATAACTTAATTTTAAAACAGATTCTGTACCAATGCACAAAAAAATTCCTACATTGTTCTACAACAACATAGGAGGTTTTGTGTCGAATTATGTAATTTATTGTTTAATAATCTCTACTTTTTCCCGAATCAGAAATTTCTACTAACCCTTCAGGGTATGGTTCGAAATATGTTTGTCTTAATAAATACTTTTCATCAAATCGAATGGCCCATGTTTTTAAAATGACAAGTAAACTACTAAGTGGGATTTTCTTTTCAGAATACTTCTGTAACAGCTCTAAAAAATGATCTTTTTCTTGTTTTTTTAGCTTTGTTTTAAAATATCCGAAAATGTGCTCACATACATTTACATTCGATGTATAGCGAGGCGCGCGAATAAATAATTCATATAAAGTCTTCTCATAGTTATCAAATACGACTTCAATTGTTTCATTTTTTTGATTTGCAATAATACGCCCTAATTCTTTTTGTTTCACCTGATTATATGCCATAAATAAATACTTATAATCTGATTGAAACGCTACGAGTTCTTTTATGTTTTTAGTATGTTTAATCATTTTGTAATGCGCGATTGTAAACAATCTTGTAAAGAAATGCTCTCTAATAATAAAATTCGACAATCTACCTTCTTCTTCAATTGGAAGATGCGAAAATTTTTTTATTACTGCTCCACCAAATAATTCAGTTCCTTTTCCTTTTACTGGCCCTTTTTCAAAACCAGAATAGATTTTCACATCACGAGTTCCGCAACTTGGCGAACGATTCTTCAAAATAAAACCGTCAACTTCAGGTAATGTTTGTAAAAATGCATTTGAAAATTCATTCATTTTTTCAGTTACATCTTCTCGTATTGACGGTTGTACAAGCCTATTCGCACCATTTTTTTCTACAATACGTATCGTTTCACGAGGAGTCCCTAAACCAATTTCTACTTCAGGACATACAGGTATAAATGTAACAAATGGCTGCAAGTTTCGAATTGTTAAATCTGGAACCATCTCTCCATTATAACGACAGGCATCAAATTCTAAACATTTACTTACAACAATTATCGGTTTAGCAAATTGTCGCATCACATTACCTCCGTGGCGTTAGTCCATACAATATAAATTGAATCGTATTTTCAATTTCCACTTCATCGTCCCATTTCTCTTCCGGCAATAATAAAAACCTCGTTAAGAGCAACCCTAATACAGCTGATAAAGTAAGACGTAATACGGAAGATGGTGGAAGTTCAATAATTTCCCCTTCTTCTTGAAACTTTGCAATCAGCTTTTTAAAATGTACAAGCAGTTCTGTTTCTATTAATTGTTGTATTTCACTTTTTAGTTCCGGCTGAAATGGTACTTCTTGAATTAATATTTTTATCATTGGAAAGTGCTTTTTAGCAAATTCAAATCTATTTTGAATTATTACTCTTAAAAGCACTTCATACGATTCATACTCTGTTTTAAATATTTCTTTTGCAAAGGCTTGTACGAAAAATGGTGCAGCAAACTTTGTTAAGGTCGGCATCACGACTGCAAACAATAAATCTTTTTTCGTTTTATAGTAGCGGAAGATTGTTCCTTCCGCTACACCAGCTCGCTTTGCAATTTCACTCGTTGAAGTTGAGGCGTACCCTTTTTCTCCAAACATATCAACAGCTGCCTCTAATATACGCATTTGACGTTCATTACGTTTATCAGCATTCGTTGCGGCAACTAATTCTTCCAGCCAATCCTTCTTCATTTATTGTGCTCCTTTTTATCATCATTATATTTTGCGATGTTTCTTTAATGCAAATACATTTCCTACTGCAAATAATAGTGAAAAAAGTAGTAATACAGTAAGATCTAATGCAATCTCTGTAAACCCTTGATTCCGAATCATTACTTGTCTCATAGCGTCAGCACCATATGTGAGTGGAAATAATTTACCTAACATTTGTAACCATGTATTCATGGATTCCATTGGAAACAACCCAGAAAAGAAGACTTGTGGCACGATAACAAGCGGTATAAATTGAATCATTTGAAATTCATTATTTGCGTATGCCGATAAAAATGTGCCTAATGTTAGTGCAGTTAAAGAAAGCATACATGTTATAAGTAGCGTTAGCCATATTGAGCCAGCTACATATAAATCTAAAATATAAACTGAAAAACTTACAATTATAATAGATTGTATAAGTGCAAAGATTCCAAAACCAATAATATATCCTAAAACTATTTCCCATCTTCTCACTGGTGTGGACAATAACCTCTCTAATGTACCACTTAAACGTTCTCTTACAAAAGATACTCCGGACAATATAAATACAAAGAAAAATGTAAAGAAACCAATTAATACGGGACCAAGCCCATCGAACATCGTAATGTCTTTAGAGCCATGTAAATAATCCACTTCAGGCTTCATCATTGATACATTATTCTTCTCTGTACTCTTTTGCAATACTTGAAGTACTGCACGGTTTTTTGATGAATCACTGCCTTCTAATAGAAGATTCATTTTTCCATTTTCTAAATGAATTACTGCATCTACCTTTTGCTTTTCTAATTCCGAAATTGCTTTGTCTTTACTATATTCATAAATTGATGCTTCTTGATTTTTCATTGCTTTTACTATAGGAGCAGGTACATCGACTACAGCAATATGCGGTATATAGTCTTTTTGTGTAAATATTAGCGATAATAACCAAAGTAATAACATTGGTGCCCCAAACATCATTGCTAAAGAACGCTTATCTCGAAAAAATTGACGAATGATACGGATGACTACACCATTAACTCTCATGATTCAATCACTCCTTCTAACATAAAGACATCTTCAATTCGTCCAGAAGATGTTTGTTTTTTCAATTCCTCCGGTGTGCCAATCGCAACTAAATTCCCTTCTCTAATTAGCCCTAGACGTTCGCAAAACTCAGCTTCATCCATAATGTGCGTTGTTACAATAATAGTTGTTCCTTTCTTTTTAAGGTCATAAAACTTCTCCCAAATCGATTTTCGAAGTAGAGGATCTATCCCAACTGTTGGCTCATCTAAAATTAATATTTCTGGTTCATGAAGGAGTGCTATCGCCAATGATAAACGTTTTTTCATTCCACCTGAAAAATGCTGTACTTGCTTTTTCATATGCTCTGATAATTGCACAAGTTCAAAAACTTCTACGATTCTCTCTTTCTTACGCTTACCTTTTAACCCATACATCGTTGCAATAAAATCTGCATTTTCATATGCCGATAGTTCTTCGTATAATGCATCAGCCTGAGCCATATAACCAATTCTTTTCATTTCATTTAGATTAGGCATGTTTGTATTAAAAACAATTACATCCCCTGTAGTTGACTCATTAATACCTGCAATCATTTTAATGAGTGTTGTTTTCCCTGATCCGGAAGGTCCAACCAAGCCAAAAATTTCTGCTTTTTCTACTTGCAGCGAAAGGTTATGCAAAACTTCTTTTTTTCCAAATTTTTTTGATACATCTCGTAAAATAATTGAAGGTTGCTGCACTAAAAATCCCCCTTTTCTTTAAAATGAGTGAGTACTCACTTTTATTTTACTCTTGAATTATTATATGTCAAACTTTTCAAACATATATTTTTTCTGTTATTTACTAAATCAATGAAACAGAGTCGACATTAGAATATCTTTTCTTAAAGTCGACTCTGTTTCATTGTAAATTATTTGATTTTTGTTATGTTTTTAAATTTAAATACCTTCTAATTCTAGCAACATCTAATGAATATTCGATAACTATTTGCTGTATTGGTAATATAACCGTTTCCGGATATAAATGTGCATATTGTAACGTTTCTGCATACTTTTCCAACCGTTTTTCTAAATACTTTACAATTTGCTCAGGATGACTTACTAATAAAGACGTACTATAATAATGAATTTGCTCCTCAATCGCCGTATATTCTTCAATTTCAAATTCTTTATGCATTTGTACACCCCTTTATATTTTTAATATTGCTTAATAATAACTATTTTAACTCGACTAATTTTTAAGTTTTTTGATTATTTACACTATAACAAACTCAATAGGTCAAATTTTGTTACTTTATGTAACGTTGAAAAATTTTAACAAAATTGTAATGGAAACTTGTACTCAAGAAAAACTACCTTTAAATTATTCTCCTGAACAAAAAAGCCGTACAGATTAATTTAACTGCACGACTACAATCTCAGGTCTATTAAAAACTCTTTGCGGAATGATACTATTGCCTAATCCTCTACTAACTATCATAGACGTATTTTGTTGTTCATATAAACCCGCTGTATATTTGGGCAGTATTCCTTGATTAGGAGCAACTAATCCCCCGATAAAAGGTAACCGAACTTGCCCCCCATGTGCATGACCCGATAACACTAAATCTACTTGCTCATCAGCATATGCTTCTAAAAATTCAGGCCTATGGGATAATAATACATTATACCTATCTGGCAGCGTTTCAATTTTTGCTTTTACAATTGCATCTTTTACAATACTTCCTTCATCAATATCTCCAGTATTAAATTCCGGATCATCAATTCCTAACAAGTTTATTTCGTGTCCTCCCTTTTGTATTATTACATGTTCATTTCTTAAAACAGTGACATGCTGTTTCTTTAATTTTTTTTCTAAACTGTTATATTTCCCTGACCATTTTTCATGATTTCCTGTCACAAAATATACCGGATATTCCTTCACAAGTTCTCGTATTACTTGCATACTCATTTCTGCATCGTACGATTTACTGTCTATTAAATCACCCGTAATAGCAATAATATCTGGATTTATGCTTTTTACTTTTTGAATTAAAACGTCTTGATTATCACCAAATTTTTTATTATGTAAATCTGAAATTTGTAGTATTTTATATCCTTTAAAAGAAGAGGGAATTTTACTAGAGGTTATTTTAACCTCAGTTATACTTATTAAATTGTTTTGTAAATATAAAAAGATACTAATGCCTACTAATATACCAATAATTAATATGATTCTTTTAATCTTCTTGTTCATAACTTCCTCCTAAAATCTTAATCAGTACTACAGTTCACAATAAATATTACGTGCCCTTCGCATTCAGAATAACTGAAATTTTTTAATTGATTTGTAGTATTTGTTATAGTTTTATACGCCACTTATAAAATTTTTCAATCGCATGCGTGTATGATGTCATGCTCATTGCTCAGTAATTTTATAGCAGATCACTGGAATCTCTTCATAATATTAACATTTATCTTACTTAGTTTGATAACTATATCATGATAATTCCTATAGTTTTTTATAAAAATATTGTGTACTTTTCTTGAAGTATATACGACATTTGATTACAAATATATTATTACCACTACGATTTTAATTTGTTTAAAACGTACAAAGAGAGAATTGAAACACTAAATTGCCTTATGAAAAGGTATTACTGTATTATTTATTAGAAAATTGAAAAAACATGTGTAGATAGCTATCATTGTAAGTGCATATATAATTAACTTTAATTTTCTGACATAATTTCACATAATTCTTGAACTATTTTTTTGCGTGCATTATGAAATAAAATATTGCCCCATGTCAGTCTTTAAAAAATTATATATCATAACTTTAAGGGAGGAAGAAAACTATGAAGATGAAAAGAAAAATCATGATGACGACAGCACTTGCAGCTACATTGGCTACAGGTGCACTACCAAGTACATCGGTGTTTGCTGCTGAAAAAGAGGCTCCTATCCAACAAGAAGAGACACAGATGAGTATTCAACCATTTGCACAAAATAATTTGGAAACAGCAGTTAAAGCTGCCTTAAATGGTCCAGAAGTTAAAAAAATTAAAGTATTTGAGCATGAATTTAATGTAAAACCAATTGAAGTAGTAAATTTAGGTGGCGGTAAAACATATGTTAAGGGACAAATTTCTCATCATTTAAGTTTTCGTCCAGATGATCAATTTTATTATGAGTTTACAGTGCAAGATGGAAAGGTAATAGATAAGCCTGTATTTAATATTGATAGAGGTGGTTGGACACCATTTACTGCTCCACTTTTATCAATTCTTGCTGCGTATAATGGGATTCCAGTAAATCCAAATGATTTAAATGCACTTGGTCAACAAATTGGGAAAGTTATAGATGGAAGCTGGGAACATGCAGCCCAATCTATCGCAACTGTAGTTAGTTTAAGTTTTAATGAATAGAATTTTTAAATTTTTATTAGCATTGTAGAGATCCACTTTTCCTAAGTAGCCTTGTTATAAGAAATTCTGAAACAGCTATAAATAGATTTTTACCACTCAGTCACATTATCTTGATTTGTTAACCACCTTATCATTCATTATATGTCACAAAATAGAAGTCTTTTTTAAGACTTCTGTTTTGTTTGTATACAGTACAGCGGAAAGTTTGTTTTTTACCTATCTATGCTTCAATTCTTTAAGAATCCGTTTGACTATTAGATACAATTTATTACAACAAACTATTAAAATCTCAAATAACTTCCTACCCTATTTTGATTTTTTCAAACACAAAAATTCATTACTTTAAGAATGAAAACAATAGATGTAGTAAAAAATCATCTTGTTTTATTATATCTATTGTTTAAAAGTCAGGAGAGATAAAATGAACAAAATAAAAATGAGGAATTTTTTTAAAATTAGTATCCTTACTTGTTTCACACTAGCAAGTTTAAGTACACCATCTACTATTTTTGCTGATAGTCATCCAGGTTATTCCTATGAATCCAATATAGGCTATCAAAACCCAGCATGGATGTCGAAAGTAGCAGATTCAACAAAATTGAGTGAAATATCTATTCCAGGGACTCACGGTACAATGGCTTTACATGGAGCAAGTTTTCTTGATGAAAATTTGACAAGAAATCAAACTATGAGTCTACCACAACAATTAAATTCCGGAATTCGATATGTAGATATGCGTGTTAAACGTGTAAAAGATTCTTTTGCAATGTACCATGGGATTGTAAATCAAAAAGCAATGTTTGAAGATGTATTAAAAGAGGCAATTCAATTTTTAAAAGATCATCCTACAGAAACAATTTTAATGCGCTTAAAAGAAGAAACTACTCCTGAAAGTGGCTCACTATCATTCGAGGAAATACTTAATAAATACAAAGACCTTAATTCTTCCTATTTTTGGGATCCGAGTTCTGTACCAACTTCAAAAAGAAATAATCCTACTCTAGGAGACATCCGAGGGAAAATTGTAATCTTACAAAACTTTACAGCCTCTCAGCAATATGGTATTAATTACGATAGCTTAAATATACAAGATACATTTGAAATTGAAAACGGACCCGACGGAATGTATGAAAAATGGAATGCGGTGAAAACCCACCTTCAAAATGCAAATAATAATTTTAATAATGATAAAATCTATCTTAACCATTTTAGTGGCACAGGTGGTGCTGCTGCATTATTAAATAATGTTTATCCTTGGTTTGTTGCAAGTGGTAAAGAGAGCAGAAATACTGATAGTAACCCCAAGATGATTCAAAAAGCTACAACTAATGCGTGGGAAGATTTCCCTCGTGATATAAATGGTCAAGTATTTTATGGTGGAATGAATACACTTGGAACTGAGTTCTTACAACAAGGTGGAATGAAACATACTGGTATCATTGCAGCTGATTTTCCTGGACCAGGTTTAATTGATAGTATCATTAAATTAAATGGTATACATTCGAATGAAAAAGAAATATTAATTTCGCAAATTTCTTCCGAATCTAGTCCTTTATCCGGTCAAAAAAATCGATCCAGTCAAAACTTTAAAATTGATAGTTTACCTGTAGGTACTAAGGAATTAAAATGGATTATTGAGCCTTCAGAAAAAGATCATCCTTCTACTATTTCTTTCAATGTAATGATTGATGTTTCCCTAGGTACAGATTCTATTCGTTGGAAAAATATTTCACATGGATCTAGGACTGAAGCTTATACGAATACTAAATATTATATTGCAAGCCCACTTGGTGCCACTAACAAATTTACAGTGAAAATATACGCTATTACAAATTAAAAAATAAAGAACCCCAATGGAATTCCTTTTTGATGGACTACCATTGGGGTTCTTTAATAATTTCATTTCGTATATATTGGGATGAAGAGTAAAAATTGCACCCCTGTTCCGGTATTGCACATAGAATAAGTGATAACTACCCTTTTCCACTTATCATTTATTTAAAACTGGCTTCCAAATCGATAGTGCAAAAATCCAATTTGGATCGCCGTTCCCTTGATAACTTTGAACCGCTTCATACACTTTTCCCTCATGTACTACTTTATCACCTTTATTGTATGCTTTTCTTGCATCCCATTTTTCATAAGTAGAGCCATCTAGTTTTGTTGCTACAGTTAAAACATCACTTCTACTAGACTCATTTCTAGCTAAATCAACCGCTGTCACTACATATTTGTACGATGTATTTGCCTTTAAATTTTTATCCACAAAGGATGTATTATCCGTTGTCCCAATTTTATTCATAACCCCTGCGTTTTCTCTATATACAACATAATGGTCAACACCTACATTATCTTCAGACGGACTCCACATCAAATCAACAGTTGTCGCTGTTGTACCCATACTATGTAATCCTTTAGGTTGAGTCGGAGCCTCTATATCTGGGATTGCATTTGTTGTCTTAACCTTTAGTTTTTCACTTTCTTTTGATATATTTCCAGCAGAGTCTAATGCCTTTATTGTATAGGTATATTCCGTATTTGCTTTTAGTTTTTTATCAATAAAAGTTGTACCTGGTACCGTATCAATTACTTCTCCATTGCGTAACACTTGATATTCTTTTACACCTATATTATCAGTAGAGGCCTTCCATGTTAGTTCAACACTATTGGCAGAAACTTTAGACGCATTTAATCCAGTTGGTTGACTTGGAGCTACTGTATCGGGAGCTTCATTATTTACTAGATTTACATCAATTACATTATAAAACGCATTTGACGTATCTGCTACATCCCATACAGCTAAAATAACATGATAACCATTGCGATCAGTTGGTACATTAATTGTATGTGTTAAATTATTTGATGCTGCCGAACCGTCATGTTTCACAGTTCCAATTGGTTCTAATTCAGCACGTGTTAATGGTTTATTAGGATCCCATCCCTTTTTGGTAATGTAATAATGCCATTTACTTGTAGAATGTGCCGCTGTGTATTTCCATGTAAATGTATTTGCTCCCCCCTTTATTGTGTTTTTGAACCAGCGATTTGATGTTTGTTGGTCAAGAATCCCTCCAAACAGTCCTCCTGCCGAAGCGATTTTCCCATCAATCGGTCCACCATCTGGGAATCCTTTAGGTGCTTCTAGACTTTGAGGTTCGTACATTACATTTCCACAATTTAAATTTAATGCTCCATAATTCTGACTACATAAAGCAGCACGACTACTCGGCTTTTCAACAAACCCATGTGCATATGCACTTTGAGGAATCATTGTAATTGCCGTCACCCCTGCAGCTAAAACACAAGCACCAATTCCTTTTTTACTTTTTCTTAATCTTTCTAACTTAGATGTTAATTTCAAATTCATACTTGTCCCCCCAATATATTGTTTATGCTAATATAATAGCAATATAGGGATAAACGAACAAATCACCTACTAATATATTAATAGTTCAATAACATAAACACATTTAGTTTATTTATTAACCTGATATGGGGATAAATTAAGCAAATTAATTCTATTTTGTAACATTATGTAGTAAAGAGTTTATAAAAAACCAATAAAGATTCACAAAAAATCCAAATATCGATTACTTAATTTTTTACAACCACACCCCCACACGATAACTACATTATTAAGCAGGTTTCATGATTTATTACATTCTCTCGCCCCTGATAAAATCAGATCAAAAACATATTCCTGCATATTATCGATTAGTTCAACCACATCTGGATTTTTATCATTGCTCAGCGACCAATTGATTGACACCATTGCGTTTGCTGTATACAACTGAGCTACAAAGTCAATCGGCACACTTACTTCAACCTGCTGCTCTTTCAAATAGGAATAGCAGGCATTATATAAAATGGATTCTAATTCTAAACGTAAATCCGCTGAGGGAACACGTACATGGAGTAAAGTTGCAACCTCTTTTTTTCGCGCTGAGATCTTATCGGTTATCATATTAATAGCTTGAGCCACATTTCCATTCTCTATTAATGCGAAACGAAATTTAATTTCTTCCTTGAACCAGCAGACATAATTTTGCACTAATTTTTCCAAAAGATCATATTTATCTGCAAAATGGCTGTAAAATGTGGACTTACTCACCATAGCATGTATGCAAATATCTTTAGTTGTAATTCGCCCAAACTCTTTTTCTTTCAAGAGGGTAATAAGTGTATTAGAAATATTTTTCTTCGTTTTATAAACGCGAACATCCTCTCCCATTAATAATCAATCTCCTTCCCAAAGTTGCTTATCAAACCATTTATATCCTTATGGTTCGATTTCGTACTTCTTACCCTTTCCTGCTTGTTGTTTCTTTAATATACTTCTCTTATCCTTACCTTGTAGTCAAATATAAGGAGGGATTTTATGTTTAAACAGTATGTAAACAACGAACAGTTCAATTTGCAAATTAACCGTTTTTTCAACGATTTCTATCAAGACGATGAGCGGGCAAATCAGGATTTGCAAGCCATCATCCCAAGACTTACAGACACGGACAGCTGGTATAACACTTGGATAGAATATGCAGCAATGCGGGAGCATCAGAAAGACTTCGATCTAGCTTCGGTTTATTATCAGGCTGCCGAGTTTTATATGGAATCATCCGATCCAAAAAAAGAAAAAGTGTACCAAAAATACCGTGAAACTTTTTATAAGGGCTTTCATGACTTTGAGTATGAAACCTATCAAATTCCTTATGAAGATTCCTATCTTCCTGCAATCAAATTCATGACACCAGGCGCATGTAATACACTACTTTTCTTTGGAGGCTACGATTCCTACATGGAGGAAATGATGAAGATGATGAACTACCTCATAGGAATCAATTATAATATTATAGTTTTTGATGGACCTGGACAAGGAACAGCACTGAAAAACGGCTTAAAATTCATCCACAACTGGGAGAAGCCCGTTTCCACAGTCATTGACTATTTCAAACTTGACCGTGTTAGTATTCTCGGAGCTTCTTGGGGCGGCTACTTGGCAATGCGTGCCGCCGCTTTTGAAAAACGAATCGACAAAGTCATCGCCTTTAATATTTTTTATAGTGGCCTTGATGCACTCAAGATGCGCATGCCGGATAATATCTGGAATAAATTGACCACGCTTCTGGCTACTAATGAAGCTGACAAAATTAATACCATGTTTAAACAAATGATGGCCACCAGCATCGACCTGAACTGGAAAGTTAAAAAAGGTATGGAAAATACAGGTGAAAAAACGCCATTTAACTTACTTAAAAACTTTGAAAAACATACGATGGCAGGAATCGGTCAGTTCATAAATCAAGAAGTATTGCTCCTGGCTGGTGAAGACGATCAGTACGTTCCAATTAGCCGATTACCGCAAATCGAATCGGAGCTATGTAATGCAGCCTCCATCACTTCTGTAGTTTTCACTAAGAAAACTGGTGGTGAACAACATTGTCAGGCTGGTCATCGTCACTTAGCTTTTGATGAAATTAAAAGATTTTTGCGACATAAATTATATTGAGAAATATGAAGCGTTTTAGCACTTTCAAAATTTTTCTTTTATTAGCACATTAGAACATGGTGACATTCTTGCCCTTCTTATAGTGTTCATGGTGACCATCGTGTCACTCCTCAAAAAGACAGATATTATTTTCATAAAAGAAATCCCCCACGTATTTGTGGGGGATTATTCTGCGTTTTACTTATAATGAAATATGTGAAGTTTTGTTTATTTACAAACCTAAAATTCCAACAATCTGACTCGCCTTTAGATTAGTAATATAATAGTACATCTCTAAACCCTTTTTTTCAGCCTTTAGCACCTTCCCCCTCATTTTCGATAAATGTTGGGAAACAGTGGATTGTGGAATTTTTAAAAGCTTCGTCAATTGTGTAACATTACATTTTTTATACTGAATTAACTCGTTTATAATTTGCAATCGAATTGGATGTGCCATTATTTTTAACATATCTACATCCTCTTCAGTTATTACACTCTTTTTCATTTCACTTTTATACATTGTCATAAGAAATTCTCCTTTATTATCCGTGCATTTCCGCACGTCTTTTAATTAGAAGTACATTCTAAAATTATTACGGTTTAATATTCTTACTTTTTGGTATATTGAAATTTATATTTTCAAAATAATATAATTCTAGAAACGCCTTACACACATATTGTAAAATTCCAATATATGATTCATATGAACTTAATATACGGTTTAAATGAATCTTATATAATGAATCTCACTTCACTATGGAGACACTGTTGAAACTTTACTTCAATAACTCTGTAGGAAACTTATAAACAACTAAAAAAGGACACACCTATAGCATATGTATGCGTAGGTGTGTCCTTTTCTAAGATAAATTTTAGAGTATTAACTTCTTTTTATCTCATCGTATAAGATAACTATTTAAATTTCAAAATATATAGTATAGAATAGGAACATTCGCTATATTTATGTATGAAAGGATTTTCGGAAATGGACTTGTTGCAAATCAAGAAAATGGAAAATTTAATTTGGACTATTGAACATAGTAGTGACCTCTCAAAAAGGTTTTACATAATAAAATTTTTTGATAGAGAAAATACAATTAAGCCAATTGAAACATTAGAATTTGGAAATAGAAATATCGAAAAATTTGAATGGGTGTTTATTAATATATTTCCAAGGGTAGTAACAACTTATGTCCCTTCCACTGGAAGGAAACCTGATGAATCATTAATAGATACAACTAGAGAAAACAGTAAAGAATCACTTATTTTACAAGGAATACGAACCTACACCAAGTTTTGGTCATGTTAACCCCCACCCTTCTATAGCAGCAAATATAATTTTGCATAAAATGTGTTTTTTTGAGTTAAGGTGAATTCTATATGTAAATTCTTCTGAGAGTTTCATTCACATTGTATTGTTCGTTATTTGAAGAACAAGGAGTTTTTTATAATATACGATATATCAATTTTTAAAATGTATGCTTATACTTATTTTTTTAGGCATTTTATTCTCTTAAGAGCATCCACGCAAATACATGCTCTTAAGAAAATAAAAGTAGTACGCATGAGATTGAATGAATATTAAATAAAACACTTTGGATCTGGAACTTACCTTACACTTTGTTTTATATACATAAAAGAAGAGTAGAATATCCTTTTTTATTTTTAGATTTGCCTACTAACACTTCAAACAATCTATCAGGACGTTAAGTAGTGAATAATTCAATTTAAGGGGATTGTTTTAGTCTCTACTAATTTAGCAGAAAATTCAGTTCCACATTTAACCTTTCTAAATTCTAGATGATTAAATCCTTGATTAGCGCCTCATCGGTTGAATCAAAAAGGGTATGCACTTTAATACACCTAGTCCAACAAACGTAAATATTACTCCTACCAAATCTAACAAAAAAATTTGAGTAGCCCCCTATTTATTGCACTAATTATAACTAGAGCTAGCCCTTTCCTTTTCTTTAAATTCCCACTTTAACTAGACCATACGGACGTTAAGTGATATGAGTTCATTTTATAATGGGGGAAATTTTCACCGTTTCTAAACAACTTATTATATTATTTTTATCTAATAAGGCACAGAAACAAATTAAAAAACTTTAGTGCTCCTGAGAAAAAATCTCTTGAGGAAAAACGTTTTTAGGGTGAAACGTTTTTCAGGGTACTTTTATACTGACTCTTTTCCTTAAAATGTTTCTGTACCTAATATTTAAATTAACTTATGTCAAAATATTTCGCAATACAAGTGCTAAATGCTACATGGATATATAGAAAATGACACTTTTTATCACCATACCCCCTCAAATACTTATATTAAATATAGAAAAGTCACCTTACTATTATTAAATTTGTTAAATTAAATAATGAAAATGGAGAATACTAACTTTATAATTGTCACAATTTAATATATATATCTACTCTTTTATTACTCGTAAAAATCATTTGATAATTCCTTCAATATTAATTTATGAAATGCAGAGACCATCTAAAGCAACAATTTTCTTACATTAGATTGTTTTTCTATTTAATTTATTTTGTCGAAAAAAGTCGATATTTTCATATTTTTTTCATTTAATTATTGTACATTTGCACATTTAGTGTTAGGATTATGCCTATTCAAATTAGATCCTATTGATTCCTCTTTAAGATTTCTTTATTTTATTTGTGAAAATTAGTTACTTTCTAGTAAATTCCCAGCAATAATACAGCAAACTACACTAATAATAATTCTAAAATTATATTTTCATCTCGTAAATTCATAAAAAGGAATTTACGTCAAACTATATTTTCTATCTGTGTATATTCATTCTTTATTCAAACATGATTAATCATAAGTTCTAACTCGTTAATCAAATTTAAATAACAATTTTGATTCTAAAATAAGTTCAAAATCAAAATAAATATATTGTTATTTCAAAATAATGTTGTAAACTATCTTTAGAATGGAAAGATTTATGTAACAGCATGTTAAGGGGTTACAGGGGGAATAAAAATGAGAAATTTTTTCGATGATAAGTATAAAAATATTGAATTAAAAAGGAGACTATTAAATATAATCAGTGAAATTAGTGAATTAAAAGGAAAATTAGCTGCTTATCAGGAACAAAATCCTGATATATTTACTAGCTTAGAAAAAACCATACCACTTCATTACATAAAAAACTTTACTACTACCTATGAAGATATAAAAGTCCCAAATAAAAGATTAAAAGAACTTATTTTAGATGATATAGTACCTCAAAATATTTCGGAAGATGCTATCTTTTGTTTTTATCAAACACTTACTTTTGTACATAAGAATTCCTGTGATTTATTAATCAATCCAGAGACTATACAGGAATTACATTTTCAATTAATACATTACATTACCTCTGACAGTGCCAAATGGCGCGAAAAACCGTTTACTATTCCAGGTATTCCTGAAAACGGAATGCACTTAAATAGTTACCGCATTCTTCCACATGAGCTTATTCCACAAGTAATGGAACAATTATGTGATCAATATAACTCATTAAATTCTAGTAAGGGCCATCATTCACTTTTATTAATAGCTCGTTTTATATTTAATTTTTATTGCATAGTCCCTTTTAATCAGGGTAACGGCAGATTGGCACTTATGTTAATGCAATTGCTATTAATTAAGAGTGGAAATACATTTGTAAAATATGTATGTCTGGATAAATACATTAAGAAAAATGAATCTGAATATTACAATTCGATTTATAAATCTTCGGTAAATTGGTACTGCGAGGAACATAATAGTAGCTTTTGGTTAAAAACGTTTTTAACTATTATATTAGAGGCGTACAAAGATCTTCATAATACAGTTCTAGATTCTATATGTAAGCATACTAAAGTGGAGAGAATTCAGGATTTTATCCTTAAACAAAAACAACCCTTTACTAAGGAGTGTATTCGTAACACATATCCAGACATAGCAGAGAGTACAATCAGTAAGGCTTTAAATTCCTTGCAATTGTTTGGCCATATTAAGCTAGTGACAAAAGGAAGAAATGCTAGTTGGATTAAAGTTTAACTATACTTGTAAAACACTTACAGTTCAAAAAAGAAAATTATAACTTTATCATTTAAATTCATGCCTTTGGACTCTTATTCATTGAATTTCACTTTAATATATTAAGCTATTATTACTAATTTAGTTATTTCTAATTTCTACAAAACACAAAACGGTTTATAGGAATATTTGTCGAAAAAAGTCGCATTTTAATATTTTTTCTTTATTTTCTGGTTGTAAACGTTTCATTTTCGTGTTACCATCTTAATCAAACAATAGATGGTAATAAAAATGAAAATATTTCTTTCCCTTAGAAACATATAAACGTACGGTCATATCAAGAAAATAAGGCCAAAGAAATATTTGATACCTATCCAAATTACCAATAGGAATTTTGCCGCATTAACTTTCTGTTATTTCAGAATAAAACTTCACATTTTGTCCCTAAACAAAATTTGTTAGCGTGCAAAATTCAAATACACTAAAACACCCAAATAAATGAAATGTCCTTTTTTATTGAGCATTGAGGTATGAAAAAATAATTCTTCCTACAAAATTCAGCTGAGTAACATAAAGACATCTAAATTACTACCTTTATCGCCATCTATTGTTGACAACATATTTACCAACTATTAAAAAGAACCTATCAAGGGTTCTTTTTTATTATAATCATTCAAATTTCACTTCTATCTTGATACTTAGATTTCTACACAAATTACATCTACTTTTTTACTCTCAATTATTGAATTTATAATATAGTACTTCAATTTTAGTTATTCTTGATCTCAATCCGTTTAAATTAGTGAATAAAATTCAAACATATAAAAATAATAACTACAACTAATCGTTATATATTAAAGAGGTGTCAATTTTGTCCTTAAATGAAAAGACCCTAGAAACAAAGACAGATAAAACCATTGAAAAAATCCAAACAAATAACTTAAAAGAACTTAAAAATACATTAGATAACATCTTTGATATTAGTGCAGATTTGATTGAACATCCTTTGCAATTAAAAACAAACACGAATATTTTACTATATTATTTTGAAGGCCTTACAGATGGTGTTGCATTAAAAGGAAATGTTGTTACACCATTATTACAAGAAGTGAATGAAGACAGTCAAATATTTAATTCTAATATTATTGCTACTCATACCAAAATAGTATATACGTGGAATGAAATTAAAGAAGGATTACTTGAGGGACAATGTGTACTGTTTATGGAAGGAGAAAAGAAAGCCCTTCTCATTAATACAAAGGGATGGGCAGAAAGATCAATTCAGGAACCTATTTCAGAAGTTACCATTAAAGGTTCTCATGATGGGTTTATTGAGAATGTCACTAAAAACATAGGTCTGATTCGTCGATATATTCCTTCTACTGAATTGAAAATTAAAAAAATGACAATCGGAGAACGGGCCACTACTTTTGTATATTTACTTTACTTAGGCGATGTAGCTAACGAAGATGTGGTACAGGAAGTGGAGACAAGAATCTGTAAAATTAAAACTGATACAGTATTGAGCGTAGGAGAATTGTCCAACTTTACAAAAGATCAAAATTGGACTCCCTTTCCACAGGCTTATTTAAGTGAACGCCCAGATGCTATTTCTAATCATATTCTTGATGGTAAAGTAGCAGTGTTAATTGATAGATCTCCTGGTGCAATGATCGTTCCAATGAATTTAATTGGATTTTTTCAGACTCCCGATGATTATAATGTACATTGGCTGATTGCATCATCTTTTCGCTTATTACGATTTTTAGGATTTATTATAGCTATATTTTTACCCGCAATATATATTGCAATGGTTTCATTCCACTTTGAAATCATTCCTTTAGATCTATATACTTCTATTGCAACGTCAAGAATTAAAGTCCCTTTCTCGCCTTTACTAGAAGCATTTATTATGGAAATCACATTAGAAATGCTTCGTGAAGCTGGTATTCGTCTACCACAACCAATTGGACAAACCATTGGAATTGTTGGAGGTATTGTAATTGGACAAGCAGCTGTTCAAGCAGGGCTTGTGAGTAATGTTATGGTTATTATCGTGTCTATTACTGCCATTGCATCATTTGTTGTTTCTAATTATGATTTATCAAGTTGTATTCGGCTTATTCGTTTTCCAATGATGTTATTTGCCTACTTTTTTGGAATTGTAGGTATTGTTAGTGGATTAATGCTCTTATTTGCTCATTTTGTTTCACTAACTTCCTATGGTTCACCTTATGGATTGCCAATTGCACCATTTCGTCTCCAAGAGTTAAAAGATTCTTTTGTAAGATTTCCAATTTCTATGATCACCACCCGCTCGAGTACAGGACAGCCGAAACAAAGAAAGAAAAAAGAAGGTGGTTCACATGGGGAATCTTAAATTCCAAAACATAACTTCATTCGAATATATTGTTTTCATTCATTCACTGCAACTAGCATCAGGTATGCTAATTATGCCAAGCCCTCTTGCCACTACCGCTGGTACAGACGGCTGGATTTCTATCATTCTGGGATGGATAATTACTTCTATAATTGGCGTAATTATTATATTAATGTTACAAAAAAATCCTAACAAAAATTTCTCTCAGATCTTAAATGCATACTTTGGTAAATGGCTAGGAACAATTTTTCTTCTTTTATATGCCTTTTATCTATTTTTTGCTGGTTTTAATACTTTATTAAAGGCAACTGATATTGTAAAAGTGTGGATATTCCCCTCCACTCCTGCTTATCAAATCTCCATATTATTACTATTGCCTTTTATTATTTTAGCCCTGAGTGGGTTAAGGGCTCTTACTAGTTATTCTATGCTTGTTTTCTTCTTCACTACTTGGATGCCACTATTTCTTCTTTTTTCACTAAAGAGTAACTACAATCCTTTACACCTACTACCTATTTTTAAAGATGGCTTATACCCTATTGTAAAGGCAACAAAAGAAACCATTACTCCTTATGCGGGCTTAGAAATTGCATATTTTATTTATCCGTTCTTACAAAAAAAACAAAAAGCCATAAAAGGAATACTAATAGCGAATACTGGAACCATGTTTTTCTATCTATATGTGACTATTCTTTCTTATATATACTTTAGTCCGGAGGGGATAAAAGACGTAATTTGGCCAGTATTTCATCTGTTAAAAGGAGTTCGTTTTTCTTTCATAGAACGATTAGAAATTTTATATATCGCTTACTATTTGATTGTATTTTCCACTACAATATATCCGTATTTATTTTTCAGTTTCGAATCTGTGACCATTTTATTTCAAAAAACCGTTCGCAATTGGGTGCTGGTTGGTTTTATGCTTTTAATAGTCGGCTTATTCGTTTTTCTAAATCCCGATGTGGATCAATATTTATTTATATATTCTCTTATGGATATCTTAAATATCATTTTCTTTATTCTATTACCAATCTTCTTTTTCGCTTACAGCATTGTTTTTACTTGGTTTACTAGGAGGAAACAGCTTTGATTCGAAAATGGATATGGATTGTAATCTGTTGTGTATGTTTAATTGGTTGTGGTCAGAGAATTCCTCTTGAAAAAGTTTCTTTAATCCTTTTAATCGGCTTAGATAGTACTTCTAATGGAAACATAAAAGTGGGCACAAGCATACCACTCTTTCATCATAAACAGCAAAGCAGTACTGTAGAGCATTGGGTTCAGGCGTCAACCATATATGATGGATTTAGCAAAATGGATACGAAATTAACAGGGTATGTGACATCATCCAAAGCTGAAGTTATTTTAATTGGGGATAAATTAGCACAAGAAGAAAATTGGATACAGGCGCTCGATTCCTCTTACCGTGATCCTTACGCTACCATTAATGCTAAAGTGGTGCTTGTTGATGGACCGGCAGAAGATATGTTTAAAGTTAATAGGCCTGATAAGCCATCACTTCCATCTTATATAAATGGTGTAATCGAGTCTTCAATTCAAAATAATCAATCCGTCTCTTCTACAATTCAACAATTAATGAGAGAAAAAAATGAACAGGGAATGACGCAAACTGTTCCCATTATCAAGAAAACAAATAATGAAATTGATACGGTAGGAATTGCATTTTTAAATCATCAAGGAAAGTACTTAACGAAGATTCCTAAAACCGATGTGAAGTTTTTCAACCTTATTAATAAGTCAAAAAATACAGGTCGGATGATACTACACCTTGTTCTTTCTCCAAAAAAATCTGATAAAAAGCCAAATGCGTCTGTTTTCGTACAAAATGCAAAGAGAAAAATTAGTGTTGATTTCCAAAAAGGTAAATTTATTTTTAATATAGATGTAAGTATGAATGTATCCTTAATTGAAAAAACCAACGGAAACTTAACTAAAACTCGTTTACATGGTAATAAGAATATAGGTAGATTGGAACATGAAATCCAGGAAGAGTTCAATAAAAAATTACAAGGCATGTTACAGGATATGCAGAGAAATAAAATAGATCCAATTGGTTTATCATTACACGCTAGAGCTTTTCAATATAAAGAATGGAAAAAGGTAAAAGAAGATTGGTTGCGCGCTTTTTCAAAAGCTAAAATACGTGTGAATACACACGTTAAAATAAAAGATACAGGAACAATTAGAAATTAAACTATCTAGATTATTTTTAGCCAAGAAACCTTCCCCCTCAATTTGTGTGAAGGTGCATAGCACCAATAAGTTAAGTGGAAGATGAATTCACCTTTCCTGTAGGGAAACATGTGTTTCTAGGGTATATATGGTTCTGGTGCAAAGTTTCTCAAGAGATAAACAGAGGCATGAATATATGAGGAAATATTATGAGGCTACTAGTAATTCCTGTAATTCATGATATACTGAAAAGGCGAAGTCTCCAAAGAGACTCCGCCTTTTCAACGTACAATGAACTTCAACAAAATGTTTTAGTTTTAACGAATTCCCCGAAATAATTCTCCTTCCTCAAGCGTGTGAAGGGCGTAGCCCAACGGTAGGTGGGAGATGAATTTCGGTTTGGCATAGCCAAAAGCTTTTGATAAACTAGCTATATGAAGTTCTTTGATAACTTGATATATGAGGTTGCAGGAAGAAGATAGAGTGCGAAAACCAAGCCATTCGGTTCCTGCGTAAAATATCAACCGTACCAAAAGAGCGTCCAAGCGTTGGACATCTAGGGATGGAACACCCCGAAGTAACGCTCAGGGAGACGAAAGGTTGCTTTCATCGTGGAACTGAGAAGCTCCCACTTCAAGCTTTGCTAAGTGGCGAGTAGTTCACAGCCATCGATTAAACTTCCTGATGTATATTTTCTTTATAATTTCAGTAACTAGAGCATATATTGTTAAAATTCCAAATAACCACGGGAAATAATACAACGGAAGTGGAGTTAAGCCAATTTGGGTACTTAACCTGGTAAATGGAAGGGAAATCCCTATAATCATAACTAAACCTGTAAGTATCAAAACAGGTCTAGCAGCCGTACTTTGTAGAAAAGGAATATGTTGAGTACGAATCATATGCACAATTAATAATTGTGTTAGTAACCCTACTACGAACCAACCCGTTTGAAATAAGGATTGCATTTCAGGAATATTTGCACCAAATATATTCCACATTACAATGAAAATGATTATATCAAAAACACTACTTACCGGCCCAATAAAAATGATAAAACGAAATAAATCTTTTGTATCCCAACTTCTTGGTTTCACTAAAAATTCATTGTCTACTTTATCCCATGGAATTGAAAGTTGGGATAGATTATATAGTAAGTTTTGACATAATATTTGAATTGGTAACATTGGAAGAAAAGGAAGAAATGCGCTAGCAATTAATAAACTTAATACATTTCCAAAATTTGAACTTGCTGTCATCTTAATATACTTCAGTATATTTCCAAACGTTGTCCGCCCTTCCACAATAGCATCTTCTAATACATGTAAATTCTTTTCTATAAGTATAATATCTGAACACTCTTTAACGATATCATCTGCTGTATGGATAGATACACCAACGTCAGACTGTTTTAAAGCAAACACATCGTTAATTCCATCCCCCATAAATCCAACTGTATGGCCATTCATTTGAAGTGCCTTAATAATACGAAATTTTTGACTAGGATTTAATTTTGCGAACACACTTGTTTTACTTGCAAGTTTTACTAATGCTTTATCAGGAAGACTATCAATTTCATAACCCAGTACTGGTTCTCCTATATACAAGCCCATTTTCCTACATACATTTCTTGTCACGGACTCATTATCGCCAGTTAAAATTTTCACTTGTACCCCTTTCTTTTGTAGAGTATGAAGTGCAGCCATAGCCGATTGTTTGGGTGGATTTGAAAAACCAACATATCCAACAAGTATCATATCTGATTCATCATCAATAGAGTAACTCCCCACTTTATCACTCTTTAACTGCTTATATGCAACTGCAACAACACGCATCCCCCGTTCCTGCCAGAGTTCAATTAAGTGTTTATTTTTACGTTGGATTTCATCTGTAATAGGAATTATCTTATTATTTTCTTTTATATAACTACAAATTGATATAACTTCTCTAACAGCACCTTTACATAGCATTATTCGTTCGTTAGCATTTGTTTCTACAACAACTGAAACTCGTCTTCGATTAAAATCAAATGGGCATTCATCTATTTGTGAGTATTGAGATATATTATATTCACTACTATCTCTTACATAACGCATAACCGATAGATCAATTTCATTTTTATATGCTGTATGAAAGTAGCCATTTAAATACGCTAATTTCAAAACCTCATCCGACTTCTCTCCATTAGTATCTGTATGGCATACCAGGTCCATTTTATCTTCTGTCAATGTGCCTGTTTTATCGGTACAGAGAATATCCATAGCTCCAAGATTATGGATAGAAGATAGTTGTTTTACAAGTACCTTCTTTTTACTCATATTAATAGAACCTTTAGCCAAATTAGCGGTCACAATCATTGGAAGCATCTCTGGAGTAAGTCCAATCGCTACAGCTAAAGCGAATAAAAATGCCTCATACCAATTCCCATTTATAAATCCATGTATTATCATAACAATAGGTGTCATGATAATCATAAATTTAATTAATAGCCAGCTAACTTTGCTTACCCCTTTATCGAATCTAGAATCAGATTTCTTGTTCAGTTTAAACTGATTCTTTGCTATTGAACCAAAGTAAGTATCTGTTCCAGTACCCACAACTATTGCTTTTGCGGTACCACTTATAATATGAGTTCCCATAAAACAGAGATTTTCCAATTCGATCAAATTTTGGATTTTTCTAATTTTACGTTTTTTGTACATATGGAAATACTGATTTGTTTTAACAATGGGTAATGCTTCCCCTGTTAGTGATGATTGATTTACAAGTAAATTTTCCGATGAGATGATTCGTACATCTGCAGGTACAATATTCCCGGCAGATAATTCTATAATATCCCCTGGTACAAGATTCTCAAGAGCAACTTGTACCTTTCCACTTTCTTCTAATACCGCCCTCTTATTTTCCTTATATAAAACATCTCCCCCCCTGAGAGCAGTTACCTTTCCATATACAAGATTTTTTAATTTTTCTATAGACTTCTGAGAACGAATTTCTTGTATGAACCGAATTAACACACTTACAGCCACCATAATCCCTACAATAATAGTACCCTTTATATCATTAGTAAGAAAAGATAACATCCCTAATATGATTAGAAGAGAAATAAACGGACTTCTAAAAGAATTAAATAATGTTATATACCATTTTATTCTTTTTTGATAAATCACTTTATTTTCCCCATATACTTCAAGCCGCTTAGTAGCTTCTTCCTGAGAAAGTCCATGAGACGATGTTTTAAAAAAAGCTAACGTCGACTCAACATCACTTTTTGCAATTTCACTTAGCATTTTATAATTTTTTCCTAGTACTTCCTGATTATAAAAAGATTTTTTTTTATTAGATCGCAACAACTTAACCTCCTACCCATTAAATAAAATCCCCCTGTTTTTTCAAAATATAATTTTAAAGCTATATTTTTATAATCACCCTGAATTTTTAATCAAATTTAGAAGTGCAATCGCACTTAAATAGTATTATTCTCACCGTAAAAAGTAATTTTTATTTATAGGTTTCCTCTTATTAGCAGCAAAAATTTTGAATATAATGTGGTCTGTCGCAAGTATAATAGTGTAGATGCTTTATTTATTATTTTTGAAGTTAGTTTTAACTATATAATGGATTATGAAGGCCCATAAAAATCCTAAAACAGCTCCTATTAATACATCCAGCGGATAATGTACTCCTACCCAGACCCTTGAAAAAGCAATTAAAAAAGCTAACAATAAAAATGCTTTCCCTAAACGTTTTTCATATAAGCATAAAGTTATAGCTATTGCGAAGGCACTTGTAGCATGATCACTAGGAAAAGAGGCATTAGCGGTATGCTCAACAAGTTGTTTTATATTCAACTGAGAAACAAATGGTCGTTCTCTATAAAAAAACAATCCAATAATTCTATTCAACACAAAAGCAAAACAGCATGCTATAATAGCTTGAATTACACAGGTTCTATTTTTATATTTTTTATTTAACCAAAGAATCATAAATAATAGTATGAACATATACTGAGCATATTCAGCAAAAAAGATCATTAAATAATCGATGTATACATTTCCTTTCACATGCTCATTTATATACCGAAATCCATTATAATCTAGATTGTTTATTAAATTTAACATTTCTCCTCCATAAGCAAATATATTATCTTTTTTTATTGAAAATTGAGATATTTATTAAAAGTCCCATTACTATTAAATTAGCCATTAAAGAGCTTCCACCATAACCAATAAATAGAAGGCGGGGTGCCTGTAAGAGAGAACATTCCCGTGACACCTCCTAAATTAACAATAGATTGAAGACCTATCATACTCCCGATTCCTATTGATATTAGACCTCCAAATTGACTTTTACACTCTTGAGCAATCTTAAAAGAGCGAAGTACTATAGTTAATAAACCAGTTAATATGATTAGTACCCCTATAATTCCAAGCTCCTCAGATACAATTGACATAATAAAATCAGTATGAGGCTCAGGTAAAAAACCTTCCTGTTGAATACTATTTCCATACCCACGTCCACTAACTCCACCAGATCCTATGGCAATAAATGAATTTACAAGTTGGTAACCATCCCCTTTTGCATCAAGAAATGGATTGAACACCGTTGTAATACGTGCCATTTGAACATCAGATAAACCAAACCTAAAAAGAAAGTATAAAGTCGGTACCCAAACAATTGAAGTAACAGTTATCCATTTCATTAAAATAGAAATGTTTATTCCAAAACATATAAACATACTTACCCCTATTCCTGAAATTAATAATGCAGATCCTAGATTGGGTTGTTTGTATATCAAAAAGAACGTAAACATTAAAAACAAAATAACTTTACCACTGCCTTACCAATATGATTTTTGCACCTCTTGACGCTTTGAAAAAAAAACTGCTAGTACAATAATCACACCCAGTTTAATAAATTCTGCAGGCTGTATTCCAAATATCCAAGATTGTGCATTATTAACAACTTTCCCTTTCCATAAAACTAAAAATAGTAATATAATACTTACAATTACAATACACACGGAAACGATGCGTTTTTTCCATATATGTAAAGGTAGTCCTATACAAATTATTAACCCTATTACTCCTAAAAAAGTTTATTTAATTGAGAGCGAAAAAAGAAATCACCACTATAACCATAATTTTTTACTGCAACAATTGAGCTAGCACTATACATCATCAAAATTCCAAATATAATTGTAACGATAAGCGAAAACACCAACGGATAATCCAGTAACTTGAATATTTTTTTCATTTCTATTCTCTCTTTCTCCATGCTTCCAAGAATCTTGTCTACAAACTTTACGGGAACGAAACTAGGTATAAAAACTTAGTATAAATTTTTTATAAGCCTAATAACATTTTTGCAATGGTAAAGTACAGAATTAACCCCGTCCCATCGACTAATGTCGTAATGAACGGACCTGAAATAACAGCTGGATCCAACTTTAACTTATTTAGAATCAAGGGTAATACAGATGAAACAATAGACGACCAAATAACAATGAATAATCCAGTTATAGCTACAACTTGTGCGACTTCTGTACCTACGCCTAAAGTGTACGCACGAATTAATGCCGCCACGGCTAATGTAAGCCCAAGTAAAATACCTACTAATGCTTCTTTTTTCATAACACGAAATATATCTTTAAATTTCACCTCATTTAGAGCTACAGCACGAACCAATGTAGTTACGACCTGTGTACCTGTATTTCCACCAGTTCCAATTAACAATGGAATAAAGAAAGCCAGTGCTACTACATGAGTCAAAGTTTCTTCATAATGTCGAAGTACAGAACCAGTATATGCTTCCGCTACAAACAGAAGTAATAACCAACCTATACGTTTACGGTATATTTGCCAAATAGAGGTTTCGAAATATGGCTTATCTAATGGGGTGCTCCCTCCTAATTTTTGAATATCTTCAGTTGCTTCTTCTTCGAAAACATCCATTGCATCATCAAAGGTTATGATACCTATCATCCGATTATCCATCGTTGTTACAGGTATAGCAGATAAATCATAATCCATTAGCTTTTGTACAGCTTCCTGTTGGTCTAGATCCACTGAAACTGAAATGACATCTGATGCCATTATTGATGATAAAGTCTTATCATCTGAAGCTAGCAATAATTCACGAATAGAAACAATTCCATTAAGCTGACCACGCGTATCAAGAACATAAATATACGAAATTGATTCTACCCCTGCCCCAATTTTTCTAATATGCGACAGCGTATCTTTCACTTTCCAATTTTCCCTGGCGGCAATATAGTCAATTGTCATCAGACTGCCCGCTGTTCCAGATTGAAAAGCCAGCAGACTTCTAATTCTTTGTTGAGATTCTTCAGACATAAGTTGTATCAGCTTTTTAGCCTGAAGTGCATGAATTGAAAGAATTACATCAACAAGGTCATCGATAGATTGCCTTGCTAATAGCTCTTCACCTTTATCCAAAGGCAAATTGGTACAAATATTATATTGCTCCTCTGGAGTAAGGTAACTAAGAATTTTCGCACCTTTTTCAGTAGGAAAATATTTCATTAAAGATATCTGATCTTTATGATGAAAATCTTTCATTTCCATTGCAATATCATAGGATTGATTTTTTATAAGCTCTCGCACTAAATGTATGTCTTGTGTCTTTAATAATTGTTGCAAACATTTTTTCATCGTAATTCCTCCTTAAGGACAATGGCACTTGTTATCATTTTCCCACTTCTGGGAAAACAAATTTCTTAATAAATATGGGATCAATATCATCAATCATTAATTTCCCCCCCTTTTATAAGAGATTTATTACAAATAAAATTTTGCATATAAAAAACCTCCCCTAGTGATTCAACTAAAGGAGGTTGATTTAAAAAAGACATAGCTAAATAAAGCTCATTCCCCCTAGTTGAGTTTTGGCACTATACAACGTAAAGGATGAATCTTTCATCACTTAGCTATCTTAAGAAGAGCCTTAATCCGACAATTCCTGTTCTACCCATTGGCATCTTTCGATATTTTTGGGCAATAGCCTGTGTTTGTATAGGAGCCTCACCTAACAGGTTATAAATATTTTAAATTTTTTATTCGTTTCGTGTTAAAGCATATCCACTATTTTTGAGCTTGTCAAGTAATAATAAAACTTATTTCTTCATTTTTTGATATCATACCATTCCCAACTCATAGATATAAACAGCTGTATACTGATTTATATTTATACAACGAACTTTACAATTTATGCGCTAAATTTTCTAAACTATAAACTATTAAATTAATTTTTTTTATTATTACACGTGTCCTGACGCTTTATAATTGAAGAATGGTGTAAAAATAAAATATTTAACGTATTATCCGAAAGAATGCTCCTTCCTCAAGCGTGTGAAGGGCGCTAGCCCAACGGTAGGTCGGAGATGAATGATTGCTTTCTTCGTGGAACTGAGAAGCTTCCACTTCAAGCATTGCTAAATGGCGAGTGGTTCACTGTATTTTATTTCAAACAAGATTTATACAAATGAAATGATTTATAGATTTCCTTATATAAATCTCTCGAAATATTTGAAATTTAAATATAAAAAAGTAGAAAGCATTCTTGCTAACAAAAATGCTTTCTGTTTTACACGATTTTTCTAGTATTTATTTATTTTTATTAAAAAAGATATAACTAGGGTCATAAAATAACCATTGATTATCACCAATACTTAACCATCCATTTTGTTCCTTATATACAGAATATGATTCATTTTTATTTAGTTTACGAATTACTTCATAAGTCGTCCCAGGTCCCTTGCGCAGATTTACACCAGAACCAGTTATGGTAACAACACCTATTGAATTATTGTTATCATTATTTAATACATGTAGCATTCTATTCAGAAAGGCAGCAGCTTCTCCGCGAGTGGCTGTACCTTTGGGCATAAATTCGTTTTTTTCATTTCCTTTTACAATCCCTAGTCCATAAACACGTTGTACAGCCTGTTTATCATACGCTAAGTTCTGATCAGTAAAAGGCAAGTCTACTAGCTTTCCAATAATATTTTTATACTGTAACGCTCGATCAATCATAATGACCACTTCATCACGCTTAATTGTGTCATTTGGAGCAAAAATATTATCTCCCCTACCACTAATGATTCCAGCTGCTGCTGCACGATTAATCCCATCTATTAATGAGGGGTGTGCCGTATTAAGATCAGTAAATTTTGAAGTGCCCTCAGGCAACTTTAAGGCTCTAGTAATAAATGTTGCAAATTCTGCTCGAGTAACAAGACGATCCGGCCAATATGAACCTTGTCCATCTCCTACCATAATCCCTTGCGATGCTAATTCACGAATATCTTTTTCATACCAACCACCGGTAATATCATCTTTATTGTTAGCGTTATAATAGTTTTTTGTACCAACTAAGAAATCATTCCAAGCATCTCTTTTAATCATTTTTGATGGACAAATTTTCCCGCTCCAATTTTGATGTTTAACCACATGATATTCATATTTCTAATAATTACACGCATTTTAGAGTAGCCTATAAAAAAAGAACTACAATGATAAAGAATAATTTACCTCTTGAATTTCAGAGTTTAACAAAATTTTATGCAGTGAATATGGGGAAATTATGTCCGTTATTTGAATTCAAATATTTATCTATAGTAATTATATATTCGAAATAAAATTAACTTATTCAAAACAGGTCTGTTTTCTCACGGACACCAATAAACAGCACGTTCCATCGGTGCCTGTTCCTGTTCATGTCCCTTTTCTTTTTTCTTTGATTCTACTATCTGTAGAATCATAGGAAAGGATGACTTATTTACGATTGAATTTATACCGGGTCTATTTAATTGATATGGTGAACCTCATTATAAAAACTAAAATAAATTACACTTCGCAGCAAAATCAATTCATAATAATTAATCAAGAGACGCTTATACAAATAGCTGCTGATCCCTTCATTCTCTTTTAAATTTCAATATAATAATTTTTGGTATAAAGATATTTCTATATTTAGAGTAAGACAGCACAATAAATTTGAGTATTTATATCATTTTATTTATTTCAAATAGTATTTCAAGTAAAATAAGGGATTTTTTTCATTTTTATTTTTCTGTATTTTCTAATTTCATATGTTATAATGAAAAAAACTTAAATTTCGACATTTTTCGTCAAAAAAGGAGAGTGCTCTATGAAACAATCGTTAACTTTTAAAGAAACAATCCCTATTGGACTTATGCTGTTTGCAATATTTTTCGGTGCAGGTAATATGATATTCCCTCCATTATTAGGATATTCATCTGGAACGAATATTTGGATATCGATTTCGGGATTTGTTGTGAGTAGTATTGGACTTCCATTACTAGCCATCGCTGCTATTTCCCTTTTTGGTGGAAATGTTAGTACCCTTGCTAGTAGGATTCACCCCGCCTGTGGTGTTATTATCCCTCTTATCATTTATTTAGCAATTGGCCCTTTTTTCGCCATTCCTCGTACAGGCACTGTTTCATATGAAATGGCAGTTGCCCCCTTTTTAAGTAACACCATGCAAAATCAATGGTATATATTACTCCTATACACATTTGCATATTTCGCTATAACGTATTATCTATCTTTAAATCCCTCTAAATTAGTAGATAGAATTGGAAAATATTTAACCCCGCTGTTACTAATCATGATTAGTATTATTATTGTTAAAGCAATTTCTTCACCAGTTGGATCTATTTCAACACCCTCTGATTCATATCAGGAAGCTCCTTTTTTCAAAGGATTTATTGAAGGGTTTTTAACAATGGATGCCCTTGCTGCTCTCGTATTTGGAATTATCGTAATTAACGCTATAAAAGAAAAAGGTGTTACAAATAAAAAATCCATTGCTAAATCTACTATAGTAGCAGGGCTTATAGCCGCACTTGGATTATCTATCATATATATATCACTTGCTTATATTGGAGCTACTTCTCAAACATTTGGCACATTTGAAAACGGAAGTGTGTTATTAACAAATTTAGTACAACATTTATTTGGGCAATATGGTCTTTCCTTATTAGGAATTACAATGTTATTCGCATGTTTAACTACATCTGTAGGACTCGTTTCAGCATGTGGGAGATTTTTCACAACACTATTTCCAAAGATTTCTTATAACAAAATCATTTTAATTATTTGCTTATTTAGCTTTGGAGTATCAAACCTTGGTTTGTCTATGCTAATTAAACTTTCCCTACCTATCCTAATTGTTATCTATCCTGTAGCAATTGTGCTAATTATCCTCGCTTTTTTTGATCGATTTATAAAAGATAAGCAGGCTGTCTATGTTGGATCAGTTTTAGGAGCATTACTGATTAGTATAGTACAAGGATTAGAAACAGCAGAACTTGCTAGTGACTCGTTGCTTACTTTCATGCAATACGTTCCTCTATATAACGAAGGAATGGGATGGATTTTAATAGCCTTACTTGGCAGTTTGATTGGTTTGATGATTTCAGGAAGAACTAAACAGTGTTCTACTACGTAAAATCATTAAGGCAATTGTAATCATTGGAACAATGTAACTCTAAAGGGGCGTCTGATTCGTGTACAAAAAGAAAATATATAAACGAAAATAGTATCGGGATTGGATTTTTCCTGGTAATAACATTATGTTAGCTTCTTTGAACTCCCCCCACTTAACACTCTTACGAGATGTTTGAAGTGGGGGATTCCTGCGAACACCGATGTATCCACCAGTTATCTTAGCAGGCTCTGCCCGTAGTTCCTACGGTAAGAACTGAAGTGTCTTGTACGTTGACTCATCACGCTTCCTACTTTAGCTTGGTTTTCGCAACTTCAGCAAGCGTGGGACGATGGAACGTTGAAGATTTTACGATTGCAACGATTTTTCTGCAACCAACCTCATTTCTTCAGTTTTCAAAGAGCAATCTGTACAAGTATATGCTAGCAAACATTTTGACTTACGCCATCCGACATTCATCTGCCACCTATCTGCTAGTGCTATCACACCTTCACACAAATTGAGGAGGAAGTCTTCTGGCGGAAAAAGATAAAAAGGAAAAGGACGTATTAGTTATGCACTGTATTCAAACAAATAACCTAGAACAGTTACTAGACCAAGTACAATCATATACAAAAAAAGGTAAACTGGCTACTTATATCCCAGAACTAAGAAATGCAAATCCAGATGATTTAGGGATTGCAATTTATCATAAAGAAACAGATTATATCCATGCCGGGAACTCCCAAACGCTTTTGACCCTTCAAAGTATTTCAAAAGTAATTACGCTTGCACTTGCACTTTTAGAGCGTGGCGAAGAGTATGTATTTTCTAAAGTTGGAATGGAGCCAACTGGTGACCCATTTAATTCTATTATTAAACTAGAAACAGCTAACCCTTCTAAACCACTCAATCCAATGATTAACGCAGGAGCACTAGCGATTACAAGTATATTAACAGGGGATAGTAATGACGAGAAGATGGAACGGATTCTTTCCTTTGTGCGTGATATTACGGTCAATCCTACAATTAATTACTCTTCAAAAGTAGCCGGCTCTGAATTAGAAACAGCTTACTTAAATCGTTCTCTTTGCTACTATATGAAACAAAATGACATTATCAATGGCGATGTAGAGGCGTTAATGGACTTATACACACGTCAATGTGCAATTGAGGTAAACTGCATTGATTTAGCACGGATTGGTTTGATTTTTGCAATGGATGGATATGATCCATATAGAAAAAAACAAATCGTTCCGGAACATATAACAAAAATTTGTAAAACATTTATGGTCACATGCGGCATGTACAACGAATCTGGTGAATTTGCAATTCGCGTCGGAATACCCGCCAAGAGTGGGGTTGCCGGTGGGATATTCGGATGCGTAAAAGGAGAAATGGGAATTGGTATTTTTGGACCCGCTTTAGATGCTAACGGAAATAGTATAGCTGGTTTTAAAATGCTAGAACTACTTTCCGCACAAGAAGGCTGGAGTATGTTTTAACGAATTCCCCGAAAGAATTCTCCTTCCTCAAGCGTTGGACATCTAGGGGTGGAACACCTCGAAGTAAAGCTCAGGGAGACGAAAGGTTACTTTCGTCGTGGAACTAAGAAGCTCCCTCTTCAAACTTTGCTAAGTGGTGAGTAGTTCACATTCATAAGTTATTATCTAACTGCTGGTGTTCACCATCCAATAAAACCAGTAACTACATCCAAAAAAGTACCCCTAGATTTATCTAGGAGCACTTTTTTAGGAAATACTCTGCTCTCCATGCTTTACCTCACACCCAAAAATAAGGGAGCAGATTCTACTCTATAGGTTGACTGTGAATTTGTCGATTCATGGTAACCCAAGTGGTTGTAAACAATATCATTAATAGTATTACAATGATATATAATCCGGTTTGAGGTATCATGGTACCAATCATTACGCCCATCAATAAGAGGGTTGGAATTTGAATAGTCTTAAGTTTTTCTTTTGGAATCACTTTAGGGATGATTGGCTTTACATTCCATTATTAATACATTTTCGAACAGTTTTTATTTTCATACATCTAAAGAATCCACGATACCTCTATAAAAGTGAATTCATTACTCAAAAACCTCCCTAAACAACTCATGTACTGCTTTACCTTGATGAAAACGAATTTCCTCTACGTTTTCATGTAATACAATATTTCCGTCTTTTAAAAAGATTACCTCATCAAATGTATTTTCAATTGCTTCTATTAAATATTTTTTTACACCATAACACAAAAAAGACATGAGTCTATACTTCTCAATGACTCATGTCTTTTCTTTTTAAAGTTTATTCTACCGTTTTTATTAAAAGCAAATACTTCTACTTTGTGCTACTATATCGAAACACATACTTTATTTTATAAAAAGTATTATTTTAATTTTGTCAATTCCCAACATTGAGCATCTGTACCATTGTCTGGCCATTGTTGAATATTAGCACCATTGTTTTGTATACTACTCTTCAGATCAAGTAATTGGCCGCTATGCTTAGCTATCAATTTAAGCGTTCCATCCGAATTTTTTTCGATTTTCCATTTTTGATGATCTCCACCAATGTCTTCCCATTGTTCTACATTCGCACCATCACTGTTTGAAGCTCCGGACACAGTAAGCAATTTTCCACTATGAACTGCTTTGATTTTATAATACCCATCTGCCATCTTCTCTAGTTCCCATTTTTGATGATCTCCGCCGTTATAATCCCATTGTTGGACGTTTACACCATTATCCTTTGAGGCGCTAGATATATCTAATACTTTTTGACTTCCTTTATTTTTGATGATATAGACACCACTGTAGTCAATCCCTTCAATACCATCGCAACAAAGTATTTTTGCTTTTTGCAATGTATCTTGTTGCAATTTTTCGTCTAAAATTGTTTTTGTTAGTTTGTGGGTCAACTGTTCATTCTCATTGAGTAATTCTTCTGCACTCTGCTTCCCTTCGTTGAAGGCCCGAATTGCATCTTGTATTTTTAATTTTTCTGCTACGATTACTCCTGCAGCCGCTAACTCAGCTTCTCCAATACCTGTCACGATTTTCTTCTGTGCTTCTTTACAATTGCTTTCGTGAATAGCTGTCACTTCATTCGTCATTTCTACTTTACGATAAATTTGTCCATCAGGAATAAGCTTATATTTATAATCAACTTTTGCTTTGTTTGTCACTTTCTTAGGCACTGGGTTATCAATCAACACTTGGAAGGTGACTCTTGTCGTCGTCCCGGGCTCTACCGTACCAATATTCACGCCACTTTCTATATTGCCTGAGAGAGGGCGCCCATCTATCTGCAAACTGCCTGGAACCAACTTCGTTCCATTTGGAATTTGATCCTCAATTACGACATCGGTCAGTTGTGTATCACCTGTATTAGCAACTTCAATGGTATAGGTTATAATGTTACCTGCCTTGACATAAACTGACATGTCTTGCCGTTTCACTACCTCTACCTCTACTTTTCGAATGACCGTAATGGCTTCATTACTATCTGCTGTACCTGAAGAGACCGGTAAGCCTGGGGCACTTTGGAAATCATACACGACAGTAGCTTTATTCACCGCTCTATTGTCTGGTGGCACTTTTAATACTAAGGTTTGAAAGGTAACTTCCGTCGGGCCTTCGATAGATATGGAACCAATGTCTACTCCTTTTGTCGGATCTCCACCAGGTATAGGAACGCCATCGATCTGTAAGCTGTCTTCAACAAACTTTAATTCTGGTGGAAGAGTGTCTTTTAAAATAGTTTTTTGTGCTTCGGTCATTCCACTGTTTTCAATTAATAGAGTGTAAGTAAGGATTTCACCCACGATAGCTGCTTCTTTATCTACTTCTTTATTAATTTTGATTTCTGGACTATTCACATCAATTTGGACACCCAGACCTGTCACTATATAACCATCTGATTTCGAAGTCAGTTGAACTAATGCCTCCGTTTGTGAATTCTCCATAGCTGTAGAAGCGTCCACATTGGTAATATCCCAATTATAACGAACTGCTGGTCCGGCACTTCCTGGTATGACATTTACATTCCCATAGGTACCACTCGTATCTAGATTCCCTGCATCATCATTAATTTGTGAAGCAAAGAAGTTGTCAATCGGATTATTGGGACCTGAAATGGGCTTTAAAGAAGAGGCATCTTTTCCAAAAAGTAACTGATCTCCTGGAATCTTTGAATCTCCTTCCATTGCGGTTAGCAACAATCTTGCTTTGACATCACCAAGTTCAGGCGTAGAGAAGCCAGAAATTTTCTGGCTTACTGATCCCGTTTTCTCAATCGATGCAGTTCCGACATGAATGTTCATATTTCGAAGAGGCAGTGTAGGATCTTTATAAACCACAGATAAAGTCCATCCCCCCACGTTGTTCCCTTTATATCTTTGTACTGTCGCTGGTACACCACTGACAGTATAATTACCAGCCCCACCTGCATCTATAAAACTAGTAACATTGGCAGAGCGAACATAAAATATTTGGTTCGCCTGAGCTACTTGCTGACTCGTAGTCGGATCTGGCGTAATGAGGGTGCTCCCTTTTGGTGAGATTAACGTTATGGCCCGATCTATTTCACTCGTCACATCCTCGGTACTCGTTTTTGTTGATCCACCCCAAATTAGCTCTGCATATAATACTATGCTTCCCGTTGGTAAGCGAAGCTGTGCAGCAGAAGCATTTTCTTTCCAATCTAGTGTGGTACCTGCAGGATATCCTGGTACCTGCTTAGACAAATCTAATGTGATAAATGCACCAATATCTGTATAACTGATATTTATATTACTTAGACCCAGTGTGTTGCCAGTAAAAGTAACCGCCCCGTTAGTCGTGGTTGAATATCGCTGAATAAACGCCATGATTCTCACCCTTTCTCTATTTATCTATTCCTATCCCTACTTACAACCACAACATAGGTCTTTAACTTGATCTAACTTTTTCTTCAACTCTTTTTCCAGATTAGCAATTTGCTGAACTGCTTCCTTTGCACTCTTGTTAATTGCTAGCAAATCCGTCACTTTAATCCGGCCACCTCGGAATGAATTAATTGCTGCTTGAATCTTTTCGCCTTCCATGTAAAGAATCGTGGCTAGGCCTTTTTCCTCTTGTGCGATGGAATGAATGATTAAGTCACGTGACCATTCACAGGTTGTTCGTCCTGCTGGCACATTGGTTTGTACTTCGTTACTGACCGCATCTACATAACCACCTGAATACTGAGAGCCCATGTAAGCTTTATTCCTAATCACTCCACTAGGATGGGGTTTAATCACTTCAACTTTAAATGTAATGATGATAGGCCCTTCAATGGATAGTCTATCAAGTACAATCGTTTTCGTTGGATCTTCACCAGGTTTTGATTCACCGTCAATTTCCACACTATTCGGGACAAACTGCACCTCTTCTGATAGAAAATCCTTAAAATGACAATTAGTAACATCAATTAGACTATCATTGGAAATGGTAAACGTATATGTTAGAATATCTCCTACCACCGCATCAATTTTGTCTACTTCCTTTTCTATACTCACTTTCGGAAAATTAGACATGTGCCTCTCCCTTTCTTTTCTGTAATTCATACCTTATTAGTGATGAATCAGATTCCCTATTTTTCAAAAGCATCTGAGGAAAAGTAAGACATCCTCTTCTTCTCTACTTACAACCACTACATAAATCCTGAATCGTATTTCTCTTGTTCTGTAGTTCTTGTTTCAATGTAGATAATGTTTGAGAAACACTATTTTCACTCTGAATAATCAAATTCTGTTCATTTTTTGTAATCCTGCCACTATTAAAGGCTTGATTTGCCGTCTTTATTTTTTCTGCTTCTGCATCCAGTAACTCCTGAATGGCCTTCTCTTCCTGTTTAATTGAAAATTCAATGGTACTTTGATTGTTCTCACAGTTAGTAGGAGGACGCACAATCACTTTTGTCTCTGTTATATTACTGGCTGCTTCTCCTTTTTTGATAGGCGATCCAGAAGCACTTTCAAATTCATAATTTAAGGTGGCTTTATTTTTCACTAGCTCATCTGGAGGAATATTGATTACTTTCGCTTGAAATGTCACTTCAATCAGTTCTCCTGTTCCTACCATTCCTAGCTTAATCCCATTATTTACATTCACACTAGGTTGAGGCACACCATCCACAAAAACACTACCTGGAACAAACTTCAACTCTTTTGGAAGGATATCTTTCAAAAGAGTGTTTTGTGCGTCAACCGGATCCATATTTGTTACAAGAACGGTATAAGTCAAAATATCTTTTACTTTTGCCTCATTTTTGTTTACTTTTTTATTTATTTCCATCTTCAGACTATCCTCCATTAATCTATTCGCCTCAGTTTTCATATTTACATACCCCCGACTTTGAGACATATTTCATCACCCTTTCCATCATCGAATCAAATTATATATGGATGTTATGAGCAAAAATCACAAATTTCTTGGGTAACAGCGAGTTTATCTTTAAGCACTGATTCTAGTACGATTAGGCTGTCTAACATATCCTCCACACTTTCATTGACAGCGATGAGATCTTGGACTCCTATTTTCTTATCTCCAAACGCACGAGCAGCTACTTCAATTTTTTCTGCTTCTGCCCGCATAATCCTAGCAATGCTTTGTTCCGCCTCAGCAATCGTTTGGATAATCTGATTTTTCCCTTCTTCACAGGTAGGTGGCTCAATCACTTCAATCCCAGGTTTGTTACTAATACTCGTCGCTGTCGAAATAGGTAAATCTGGTCTACTCTGAAAATCAAAGATCATCGATGCTTGATTATGCACCACTTTATCATCAGGCTCTTTCATGATTTTCGCTTGATACGTGATGAGGACTGTTTCTCCTACATCCAAAGTACCAATGTTCACACCCTTAGCAATATCTTGTCCTGGCCATGCCGCACCTCTGATTCGTAAACTATCTGGTAAATATTCAAGTTCTGGATCTAAGTAGTCCTGAAAAATCACATTAGTCGCATCTACATAGCCATCATTTTTTACTTCCAAAGTGTAAGTTACTATTTCACCTACTACAGCTTGTTTTTTATCCCCCGACTTATTCATTTTTACGATTGGGCTATTGGCGTCAATCTGTACTCCATATCCACTCACCAAATAGGTATCTTGCGCCGTCGCAATACGGGCGATTGCCTCGGTTTGACTATGATGCAACGTGTGAGAAATATCTACATTCGTGATATCCCAACCCGATCGTACGCCAAATCCGTCTGATCCAAGAGGCTTATTGAGCGTTCCAGCAGTTCCACTAGTATCTAAATTTCCTAGATCATCGTTAATCTGCGACGCAAAAAAATTATTTCCAGGATTATTCGGCCCAGATATCACCGAAAGCGACGAACGATTGGGACCAAATTCAAAGCGATCGCCAGGAAGATTAGAGTTTCCTTCCAGTGCCGTAAGCATGACACGTCCCTGGATATCCCCACCTTCTGGGGTTTTAAAATTATAAATCAACTCATCCACTGGAGGATTAGACATAGAAATCACTTGAGACCCAACATAAATATTCATATTTCGAATTTTAAGTAATGGATGTTTATAAGCGACAGCCAACGTCCATCCCACTGTATTGGTAGAAGCTAGAAAAAAAGTACAATCTCTTACCGTTCCGGGAATACCACCTACTATATAAGTTCCAGCTCCACCTTTTTGTACAAATTCAGTTACATTCGCAGAGCGAACATAGAAAACTTGACCGCCAAAGACGGACTCTTCTCGTGCAGTGAAGGCATCTGGTGCGATGGATACAGTAGCAGCTGGGGTGGTAAAAGTAATCGAAGTATTGATAGCTGAACGAACATCAGTATATTGATCTTTAGTCGATCCACCCCAGATCAACTCGGCATACAATATTTCACTGTCTGCAGGGATTCTCAGCATAGCCAAAGAGGAATTTTCTTGCCAGTTCATTGTACTTCCAGCTGGATAGCCTGACACTTGTTTAGAACTATCTGTTGTCAAAAAAGCCCCGATATCTGTACTTCCATCTGCATAACCTAATGTATTTCCTGTGAATGTAATCGCACCATTGGTTGTTTGGGTGAAACGATGAATAAATGGCATATTCTTCCCCCTTTTCAATCTAAATAAAGCTATAAATTCTTGTGCTTCTTTCTCATTAATCTACTAACAACAAATCTGCTTAGCAATTTCTAATTTATCTTTTAATAATTTCTCCAACTGTGTAGCTTTTTGGACTACTTTTTCGACACTCTGATTAATCCTAGCAAGTTCTTGGGCAGAGATTCTTCCTTCTTCAAATGCCTTTACCGCTTCTTGTACCTTTACACTTTCTGCTTGAAGGATTTTCATCAAACCGAGCTCTTGTTGTGCTACTGATTCAAAAATCTGATTTTGTGCTTTTTGACAATCGGTCTCCAACCACGCCGTAATTAGGTTACTTGTTACTATTTCCTCACGCACATTGCTACCTGGTTTCAGCTGAAATTGATAAATTGCCTCTGCTTGGTTATCTACTTTCACTGGCAACGGACTTTGTAACGCTACTTGAAATGTAATCACAGCTGTTTGGTCAGGAATTAATGTACCAAGAGGAATTCCTGTTGTTAAATCATCAAGCACCGGTGCACCATTTACTTTTAAACTCCCTGGAACGAGTACCGTTCCTGTAGGTATGACATCTTTAATAGAAAGTGCATTTACTGAAGTATCTCCATTATTGGTAATATCGAGCGTGTAGGTGATAATACCTCCCCTTTTATCGTAAACCGAACGATCTTCACTTTTCACGAGATCGACTTGTACATGCTTAATGATAGTATTTACTTCATTTGAGCTACTAGATCCTGATGTGAGAGGTAAACCCGCTGCACTTTGGAACTCGTAATCCAGCTCACCCGTATTAGTCACCTTTCCATCTGTAGGGACTGCAATCACTTTCACTTTAAATATGATCTCGACTGGTCCTTCTATGCTTACAGATCCGATATTGACTCCTTTAGCTGGATTTTCTCCGGGTTTGGCTTGCCCATCGATAGTTAAGCTGTTCTGCACAAATTCTAACTCATCTGGAAGAATATCTTTAAAAATGGAATTCTGTGCTTCTACTAGTCCACTATTTTCTACTAAAATTGTGTAAGTTAACTCGTCTCCGACTATTGCTATATCTTTATCCACTTGTTTGTCTATCTTAAGTTCCGGACTATTCACATCAATTTGAATCCCTAATCCAGAAAGGATGAATCCATCCATATCTGTTTTGAACCGAGCAATCGCTTCAGTTTGTGAGATTTCCATGGCGTTTGAAATATCCACATTCGTAATATCCCAGCCATAGCGCTGTGTAGACTGTTTTTGCCCTGGGGTTACATTACTATTTCCCGCTGTCCCACTAGTATCTAAATTTCCACCATCATCATTAATCTGTGAAGCGAAAAAGTTATCCACTAAGTTATTCGGTCCAGAAATGGCTTGTAATTGGCCTGGGGATGGACCAAATAAAAATTGGTCCTTAGAAATGAAACTATCGCCTTCGATAGCATTCAATAAAGCTCTTGCCTGAAACGGTTTGGATTCAGGTGTCCCAAAACCTTTAATTTTTTGATCCACTACATTCCCTCTTTCAACAGATGCCACACCAACATATAAGTTCATATTTCGTGAAGGTAAAGAAGGATTTTTATATATAACAGCAAGCGTCCATCCTGCTGCATTACTTTTACTTGGCCGTTGGATTGTGGCTGGTACCCCACTTACAGTATAAGAACCTGCCCCACTCGCCTTTATTAGTTTAGTAACATCAGCTGTACGAATATAAAATGTGTGATTTTCATGCACTACTACTTGGGCCGTTGTAGCATCAGGAGATATTGTTTGTATTGAACCTTGTGGGTTAGTTAAGGAAATGGGAACGTTAATATCTCCTGTAACATCCACTGCATTAAATTTTGAGGTACCTCCCCAAATCAACTCTGCATACAGCACTTCACTAGCTACAGGAAATTTCAGAAATGCTTGAGAAGCATTCAATTTCCAATTCAATGTACTACCTATTGGATAACTTGGGACTTGTTGGGTAAGATCCAACGTAATGAATGCTCCAATGTCATTATAGCTAGGATTATTCGAACCAAATCCTAGCGTATTACCTGTAAACGTCATCGCACCATTTGTAGTCGTTGTATAACGCTGAACTATTGACATTCTCTTCGTCCTTTCTATAACAACTAGAATAATAACTATTATTTTATTTTTTAATAAAACTTAAGGGGGGATTTTAATTCATATATTTGCCTCCTATGTAAATATTTGATAACACAAATTATATTTCACTCACTGAAAAACTATATCTATAATTAAATGTTCTTTCTATTTATCATTATTTATCTGATTTTTCAGGTAAATGTATTTCAAATCCAGTTCTGCTGTGAAAATCATTTAATAGGAATACCACCACATCTCTATTAGGCTAATAATAAAAAAATGATATCATTCAAATTTTTCAGTTAACAATTATAAAGATTTTGATATTTGGACAGATTGTAACTCCTAGCATTTATCGTTTGAAGGTTGAAACAAAACATACTGATGATAAAATAGGAATATTTTACACTGATCCAATCGAATTGAAGAATAGGGATTGGTGGAACAATACAGACAAAAAAGCAACTAATTGAAATTGGTCGCTTTTTTGTCTTCTATTTACTTGGCCTCTTATAGGGAACAGCCGAGATACGTGTAAAAATAGGTCATAGACTTACTTTTATGGTTCTGGTGCAAAAACTATATGACTTATGTAACTAATCTCTGAAACTTGGACATACTGATACTAGTACTCTAAAAAAGGACGTGATTAGTATGGAAAAGCAAAACCTATTCAAGTGGAAACAGATTATTCAGTATTTTCTTTAGGGGATTGAACAGGCATGCACGATTGCCCAAACTGTTCAATTGAACAAAACATTGGAGGAATGGCCTGGTGAAACCCCGGGCGGTGTGCTACGCAATATTGCATCTCACAACTCCTACCATTTAGGAGAAATTGTGCTGATTCGCAGATTATTTAGCGCTTGGCCACCGCCAGCATTTCGGAAAAAAACCATGCTAAGAGCATGCAAGGTTTTATACAGTTTTTCGGCTAATCCAGTAACAAACAAGAACCCTAAAACCGCGCCAGGATAGGAATGTATAAAAAAATGCATAGATCCGTAGAACAAAAAAAGGAGGTTCCCTTGTGAAAGTAGGGATCCACCTTTTTCTTTCTACCCATAATAGGACTTTATGTTAACTTCTATGAATACAATATACATCCATCTCATAAGAAAAACCGCTAGGAAAACATCTTGACGGTCCTTTTGTGTATAAATCCCATGAGGAGTGATAGATATGATCCGGCACTCGTAACCATGTATAGATCGGTATGTTTTCGTTTTCCAAGCAGGTCAAACATATATAATTCACTGTCTGTTTAGACTTGCGTAATGGCTAAATTCCTTATTGATTATTTTATCGTGAGCTGGCGCTACTTGTGGACCTACCGAGTTGATGCACGTTACCAGAATATGCTTCCCGTCTAGAGATCCGACGGCTCTCGATTCATATCCGAAAGTACCTCCGGCATGCCCCCAGTAAGATTGCCCGTCCGCTGTTTTAAATTCATAAATCCCTAGTCCGACTTTACCAAAAGGTCCATCTACTGTTGTGTGCATCTGGTCCATCATCTCTTGAGTCAGAAGCTTCCCGCCCAACAACGCACTGAAGAAGGTAGTCAAATCATTAACTGTTGAGACTATATCTCCCGCCGCATTTGCCCATGATTGATTCATTTCTGTTAAATCATACAAATGACCCGATCTATCCATATTATATCCTGTGGCATGCTTACCCGGAATTTCGTGACTATTTCCCATCACAAATGTCCCTTTCATTCCAAGCGGTATGATAAACCGTTTCCTGATCTGCTCCGCATACGTTTCTCCTGTTACCTTTTGAATAATTTGACCGGCTAGTACAGTATTCATATTGGAATAATTCCAGCCCTTCCCTGGTGCAAATACAGGTGGCTTTGAAAGTCCAAGGTCGATAAGCTCATCGACGGAATAGTAACGGTATGGATTTTGAGGCAAAGTAATATCTCGGAAATCCAAATCTGTATAGCTAGCAAGCCCACTTGTATGATTCAATAACTGACGGATCGTAATTTTGTTGCCATCATACCCTTCACCTTTTATGACACCTGGCAGCCATTTTTCAATCGAATCATCCAGATTCAATTTTTTCTCGTCAGCCAACTGTAATACAACGGACGCTGTGAAAGTCTTTGAAATACTTCCAATCCGGAATGAAAAATTGGACTCCACCGTGTGTGGTACTTCATAACTGGCTGTACCTGTAGCGTAAGACCAGCGTTTCCCGTTCTGTAACCCGCCAGCTATGACACTTGGGACTCCTTTGATGGTTACCACCTCATCAATGACGCGTTTGACTTCATCCCGATGCTTGCTTTTCTTTTCCTTCTCTGTCTCCACTTGTACCGCGCCTTCAATCTGTACCGGGTTTACAGACCCATAAGCAGAAAATACCAGTGTACTCGCCGATATAGCTGTTAATGCAAGTACAGCTCCTTTTTGAATCTTGAGTAATTTCATAACGTATCGCTCCTATTATTTTGGAATGTTGTGTTGCTTTACATCCTCACCTTATCCCCAAAATTGTTAAATCGGATAGTGATGAAACCGCCAAACTTTTGTTGACACTCGGAATTGGACTTGTCACATATACCATATGACAAACTGTCAAATATCTCATGTGACGTGCTTGTTACAGTAAATTCTAACTGTTTACCCTCTTTTTCGCTTGACGGATCAGAAGTTTATGGTGCATGATAGGTTTGATTTATTCAGAATTTATTTTAAAAAATACAAGTAGGTGTGCATAATCCGTGTTCTCTATAATAAAAAAACGGTTCTGGTATGATTGGATATTTGTGGCCATACGAACGCTTTGGATGGTCATTATCATAAGCGCTAGTTTTATCAAACCGTCATTAATCGATGCTTCTTTTTGGGTCTTATTTTCTTTTGCTTTCGTCGTTTATCTCGTTCCATTAATCGCCTGGTGTAGAAATGCAGATTGGTATCTTGCAGTCGACGTCATGGCAGCGGGGGGTTTTCATCTTTATTTAGCCTATACAGCACCGGAGTTACTTTGGTCTTTCGTTTTACTTGTGATGAATATCGGCTTGGCCAGCAATCGAAGAACCTATGTATGGACAGGTATCCTCTGTGGAATCATATTGCCGGCATTGAACGGTTGGATCGCTGGTCGTCTCCCGTATGAATTTATCGTTAGCAACGGTTTTGGATTCGCCATCGGCTTCACGTTTAATATATTAATTCAGTCCCATAAGCAAGCCCTAATTATTCATGAGCAAAAGCTATTGCTGGAGCAGCATATTGAGCGGATTGAGGAACTTACGCTGATGGAGGAGCGCAGCCGGCTGTCACATGAGCTGCATGACACGATTGGCCATACGCTTACCTCACTCATCGTCGGCGTCGAATCGCTGCGATCGTCCGTACCGAATTCACAGATAGAGAGGATCGATTCGCTTGTCGGAATCGCCCAACACAGTCTGGTTGATATCCGAAAACATCTGCATCAGCTCTCTCATACTCCATTGAACCATTCGTTAAGTGAATCTCTACGGCAATTTACCGAAGATTTTATGAAGTCAACAGGTATAATGGTCAAATTCCGTGTGATCGGCAGCGAGACTCTCGTTATGCAAAAAATAAACTTTTGTCTATATCGTTGCCTTCAAGAGTCTCTGAACAACGCGGTTCGGCACGGTTCGGCGAGCTTGATATCCGTTCAGTTGTATTTCGAGAGTCAGCAGCTCAGGTTACAGATCGAAGATAACGGCATCGGAATGGAAGAAATCCAATTTGGATTTGAACTTAATGGGATGAAGGAACGACTTAAGCTATTTCACGGCACGGTGTCCGTGCATTCCGAGCCAGAACAAGGAACTTTCGTCATATGTAATATTCCGTTGCAGACAGAGCCTGCACATGATACAATCCGCCTGCTGCTCGTTAACGACCAGGTGATCATTACCGACAGTTTGAAGCAAATTTTGGATCAGCATACTGATTTTAACGTAGTTGGTACAGCCAGGGACGGTGGCGAAGCATTAGAACATTGTGAGCGGTCCCAACCGGATATCGTGCTAATGGATATTAGTATGCAGGGAATGAGCGGGATTGAAACTTTACTTGAGATGAAACAACGATGGCCTGATATGAAGGTTGTGTTCATGACAACGTTTGAGGATTCCTTGCAGGCAGCAACTGCATTGGAGCACGGGGCGGAGGGCTACATGCTGAAGTCGATTCATCCGCGAGAGATGAAGGAAGCCTTGAAACTAATTTATAACGGAGGAATCTGGATCGATCAATCGGTCGCTACGCGAATTTTCGAAGAGATGAAAAGTCAACGCGAGCAATTGGAGAAGATCGGTTCAAGTCAGGAAAACTTCCCGTACGGGCTTACGAAACGTGAAATGGAGATTCTGGAGCATCTGTCAGGTGGACTGCGTTATAAGTCGATCGCCGCCAAATTATTTTTATCGGAGGGAACGATCCGCAATTATTGCTCGACTCTCTACTCTAAGCTCAGCGTCAACAACCGCGAAGAAGCAATAAAAAGGGCCCGAAAGGAAAATATTGTGTAGATGGTACTCAAGATATAATCATTTTTCCGTATTCGGGGCACGGCAACGATTACTATTTTTTGGGCCACTCATTATTTTAAGTAACAGAATTAGAGTTCCGTTAACTTTTGGAATGAATTTAACAAAATTTGTTTACAGAACACCTGTAAATATTGCTGGAAAATAAGTGGACGGAATACATTTAAAGAAAATCTTCTTGAAAACTTCAAATTTAATTACCTTAAAGTCATTGTTTTATCATACCTTTCAAAGTTTTTTACAAGTGGTCCGAAAAAGAACGAATCGTTGTTATCCCCCATGCCCATCAACCCCCCAAAAAAACAAATACTCTAAAACGAGAAAATTGGCATCTTTAGGTGAAAATGTACAATTTTTTTGTTTTTGGGGCGTTATAAAATTCTTAAGTTGATGGGCATGTGGTGCTACCCCATCGCTATCAAGGTAAGCTTATGCAAAGTCAATTTTAGGCGAGATTGTTTCTTTTTTCTAAAGGGCAAGTGTAGTTGATTGAAAGATTTGCATACGAAATAAACCCTAACGAGTTTCACTTTTTTGAATTAAGCGGCTTGATTATCTGACATGGTACAATTGTAAATGACACCTAGTATATCAAAGACCGTTTTTTTCTCATATCGATGAGATTTCCGCCCGTTTTGCTGTAGGAGTTTGAACAAGCGAAGTAACACCTTTGATAGCTCTTGGGCGTTTTTTTGTATAGTTTGGAATAAAAGAAGAAAATAGTCTTTAATCATATATATGGCTTTATACTCACTAAGCTCTCTTTTTTTCTTCATGAGGAGCAATTGGCGCATTTGAAACATGATAGAAAAACAGAGTAGAATGGCAATCAATTGAACATATAAATGGCACTCCAATCGTTCTGGTTTTATCTTTTTACAATGATGAATTTGAAAGAATGACTTCCACGTTTTAAATAAAATTTCGATTTGCCAACGCAAAGAATACCAGTCATGTACCTGTCCCATTGGGACAATATCTGTAGGGGGTGTTTGTCATATATACATTGATGCCACTGAGTCGTTTACTACGTGGAGAATACTTCATTCCTTTCTTTTTTTCTCTTACAGCTTGATCTTGTAATCGTTTTTGTTGTTGTTCTTTTGTTAACCGATGAACAATTACACGAGTTGGTACTTTATCAGTCATTCCTACATAAGCGTCGGATATTTCACATGTTTGTCCTGGTTGAAGAGAGTTCATTAAGACCTCCAGATCTATCTGTATATACTCTGTACCTTTCTTGATCCTTCCATCTTGAAAATAATCAGGGGTGGGATTTTTTTAATAAATACGTGTATTTGATTTAATACGAGAGATATAGTAAGCCTTTTTATCTTGTATATGTTGAAGATCTTTCAAGTGAAAATAACCTAAATCTCGAATACATAAATCATTCGCTTTCACAGTCGGGACACACAGAGAACCATAGGTTCGATCATGTTGTTTACCTGGACCTGTATGGATATGTAGGAACTGTCCACTTAATAGATCATATTCAAGCTGAATCTTCAACCCTGCTGTATGACTGCATCCTCCTGCACCTGGATAAACAGATGAAAATACATCGGGAATTTGAAACGCAGTTGAATCTAGGTTACGAATACGCTTGAACATAGAAGTGTATGGAGAAGAGGGCAGCTTAGTTGAAAATAACTTTTGGTTGAGAAGTTCGGCTAACACTTGTTGTAGAAATTGCACAGCTGTGGCATTAAATCGTTGATTCAGTCCTTCAGGACTGATGAGCACTTCCGTTGACGCTTCTAAACAGCTACATAACTGAGTTAAAGAGGTTTTAGCAACATTTTGACTAATCCATACACATAAAGCTACTAAATCTTGTGCTTGATACTTACTGGTTCGTTGTACAAAACCAACATCTCTAGCAAGATTTCGTAAGAAATTTGGAGATAAGAAATTTTGAATTTCTTGAGCAAATAGTTGTAATTCATCTGATACAGAAATAGACATACAAAAACGCCATCCTCTCGTTTTGAACTTATACCGAAAGAATAGCGTTTTTCCCCACTTTTAAATAGTCTATTAAGAGTTGTTTCTTGAAACGAATATATGACTTATTTGGTAAACGATAGGATATAAGAAAACCAGAAAAATTAACGGTTTATTATGCATATGGCTAAAATTCCATGTTCCTTCTGATAAAAATAAAGTACCTAAAGTTAATACATACATTACAAAACAACAAATTGATAAGCTTTTCTGTCTGATATGTAAAAACATTTCATCAATAAAATTTTCGCCCTCTTTTTTACCTTTCAAAATTCTCTTCATAAATAATGATTGCAAAATGATTGTTGCTACAAATAACGAGGTTATAGAAATCTGTTGTTTCTCATACCATTCAAAAGCAAGTAACCCCATAATCACAATGTATAAACAAGTAAATAAGATATTAATTCCATTTTTCATTTGCCTCTACTCCATATCTAGATTTTATAAATAAATAATTGATCAACCGTTACACCAAGGGATTTAGCTAAATTAAAAGCAAGTTCCAATGTAGGATCATATTTGTTATTCTCAATCGCATTAATCGTTTGTCTTGAAACATGACATAATTTAGCTAAATCGTCTTGGGAAAGCTTTTTCTCTTTACGTAAAATACGAATTATGTTCTCCATTTTTATGAACATCACCCCTGATTTTGTCAAAAACTTTTTACATTCTTAGTTTATATAATTCTGTTATAAATGTCAAAAGTTTTTTACATTTATAAAAATAAACGATACTCCTCCTACATCTTAGATAGAAAGAATACCGTTTTTTCGTTTTGGAGGTACTTTAAAATATTAGCTTGATAGCGATGTGGTGCTACCCCTAAAAGTAAATTATATAACAGATATAAGATATACATAAGAAATAGAGTCCCTTATTATTAGGACTCTATTTTTATGATTGCTCATGTATTCTTTCATGAGATTCACACTTCCATTAGCAATTGTTTAAGTTTTTAGGAAGCCTGTTTTTTATAAGAACGAATTTTTTTATAGCGACCATGTTTTACAACATGACGAACGTCTAATTCTTTATAACCCTTATTTTGGATAGTTTCTGAAACATCTACGATAATTGTGTTAGTTAAAATATTTACTACATAACCATTTAATTTTAAAGAAGGATTCTTACGATTTGAAAATTGTACATAGTCACCAATTTTTATTGTTGGAACTGAAATCCTAATTCATCAATTTTACGATTTATACCAGTAGTTTTCATTTTTATTCTTCCTTAAATAATCCAATCAATGCTTTTTTGCTGTGGTTTAAAATTCAACTTAACAGTGGATTATACATTACGGAAAAGATAATTACCTTAAAATCACAATCTCGGCGACTATCAATATACAACCCCCTTTTTTATATAAATCCCAAATAAAACAAAACCACTCACGAGGCACAGCGAGTGGTTTTGCTCTTTACGTAAAGAAATTAATTATATCTCGCAACTTATACATCAATGAAAAGCAATGATAGCTTAACAAACTTCAAAATTGAATTTACTAGTGTTTTTTCACGAGAACGGGAAATCTTATAATTAAGTTCTTATATTTTCCAATAACTATTTCCCCTCATCTCTTCGGTCTCGAATCTTTTGTAAATAATCAAATATACAACTACATATCATTATAAACAACACTGCTCAAATAATCCAAACCCATAATTTCTTTAATCAGATAGAAAGCTAGGGGAAGTATATTTAAATTTTATGCAATTGTAAGTAATTGCAGTAATTCATTGTACGTTGAAAAAGCAACGCTTACAAAAGAACCTTTAATAGTCTAAAATAATTTTTATCGAACATTAATTTCACCATTCGTTTGAATTACATATTTATACCAATGAAACGAATCTTTTTTGTATCGTTTCATGGATCCATTACCTTCATTATCACGATCCACATAAATCATCCCATAGCGTTTTTTCATTTCGCCTGTAGTAAATGAGACAATATCTATAATTCCCCAAGGTGTATAACCAATTAAATCGACACCATCGTAGGTTACTGCTTTTTCTAATGCTTCAATATGTGATTTTAAATATTCTATTCTCTTCTGGTCATGGATTGCCCCATCTTTTTCTAGAATATCCGCATCTCCAAATCCATTCTCTACGATAAATAATGGAATTTGATATCTGTCATACAATCGATTTAATGTATATCTTAATCCAGTTGGATCAATTGCCCATCCCCAATCAGTAGATTTAATATATGGATTTTCCACACTTTTAGCTAAACCACCGTTTACAATATCTTTTGCACTACTAATTTCCACATCATTTTTTACTGTCGTGGACATATAATAACTAAATCCTAGGTAATCTACTGTACCATTTTTTAATGTCTCTTCATCACCTTCTTCGAAATTAATAACGTACCCTTCCCTTTCAAATTCTTTCAACGCATATTTAGGATAGTAACCACGAATTTGAACATCAGGGAAGAAGTATTTTAGTCTTAGTGATTCTTCGGCTAGCATAACATCTTCCGGGTTTGATGAATAAGGGTAAATAGGTATATACGAAATCATTGCCCCAATTTGGAAATCAGAATTAATTTCTTTTCCTTTTGCTACAGCTAATGCACTTGCAATTAATTCATGATGTCCTACTTGATACATTACTTCTTTAGCATTTTCTCCTTCTTTTACAACCACTCCTGAGTTTGTCCATAAAAATAGAGGGTTATTTACATCCATTTGGTTATTGATTTCATTAAAAGTCATCCAGTATTTCACTTTATTTTTATATCGTTTAAAACAAACTTCAGCAAATTTTACAAAGAAGTCTATTACTTTTCGGTTTCTAAATCCACCATATTCTTTGGCTAGATGCAATGGCATTTCAAAATGAGATAATGTGATGATAGGCTCAATACCATATTTAAGTAATTCATCAAATACATTATCATAGAATTGTAGTCCTTCTTCGTTAGGCTCTGTTTCATCACCATTTGGAAAGATTCTGCTCCATCCGATAGAAGTTCTTAAACACTTTAATCCCATTTCACCAAATAAAGCGATATCTTCTTTATATCTATGATAAAAATCAATTGCTTCATGGTTAGGATAAAACGTATTAGGTTCAACTGTATCTGTTATTTGTCTTGGCACTCCATGTTCACCTGCAGTTAGTACATCAACTACACTAGGTCCTTTATTCCCTTGATTCCATCCACCTTCGAATTGGTGGGCAGCTAAAGCACCACCCCATAAGAATTTCTTTGGCATTGTTTTCATTGTTTATTCCTCCTTATTTTACTACTGTAAATAATTTCTGATATAGTTTGGTTTCAGAAATATCTTCTACAATAATTTCTTTATAAGTATTCAAATTTGTTATGATAATAGGTGTAATTGTTTTTAACCCATGTGTTTGAATTAATTCTTTATCAAATTCAATTAATAAATCCCCTTTTTTGATTTTTCTACCATCTTCTACATGTATAGTGAAAGGCTTTCCAGCTAATTTAACTGTATCTAAACCAATATGTACAAGCAATTCAATATCAGATTCTGAGCGTAACCCAATCGCATGTTTGGTAGGTGCAATCATGACAACTGCTCCATCAAATGGGGCATATAATTTATGATCTGACGGATCTACAGCTAAACCTGTCCCCATAGCACCTGAGCTAAATACTTCATCAGGTACTTTTGAAAGTGTGATAACATTACCACTAAATGGAGCACCGATTGTTTCTTCATTATTCTGTTGGATATTTGTCTCGCGTTCTTGTTTTGCTGTTAAGTTTTCACCTTCTATTTTTTCTGCTGTATCTTCACCGAATCCAAATATTTGAACTAAAATGATAGGTAAAATAATCGCAACCCCAGAACCTAATAAAATTCCCCAGATAGACATTGGGTAGTCAGCATTTATACCATTTACAATCGTTAATGGACCTGGTAACCCCGCATAGGCAAAGTAGTATGGATTAAAAAAGCTAGCTGTAATTGCACCTATAGTGCCTGAAATACATCCGAATATAAATGGCTTTTTAAATCTTAAATTCACGCCATAAATAGATGGTTCTGTAATACCAAAAAGTCCAGTAATACCCGCTGAAACTCCAACTTTGCGCACTTCTTGACTTTTCCCTTTTAAAACAACACCCAGTACGGCACCAACTTGTGCAACCACTGCAATTGTTTGATAGGCTTGGAATGAATCTCTACCATACAAATCAAAATTTGCTAACACCATAGGAGTAGTCCCCCAATGAATACCGAAAATAACTATTACTTGCCAGAACCCTCCTATAATAGCTCCAGCTAATGCGGGTACATTTTCCGCTAAGAAATTATAACCATTTGCAATTCCTGTTGCTCCCATTGTTGTAAGAGGTCCAATCAGCAACAATGTAAGCGGAACCATTATTACCATACATAAAAGCGGTACAAATAACGGCCTAATTACCTCATTGATTCGCTTATTTAAAAATCTTTCAAGATAGGACAAAGTCCACACTAAAAATAGTGGTGGTAACACTGAAGATGTATACACTGTTTCAGTTAAGGAAATACCTAAAAAAGTAATACAATTTGCGCCGCCATTTCTGTCCATAAGGGACTTACTAATGCAGCACAACACGCCACTGCTATGTACATGTTTGTTTTAAAGTGCTTTGATGCTGTAATTGCGATAAAAATCGGTAAAAAAGTAAATGGCGCCCAAGAAATAAAGTTTAGAACTTGATAAGTTCCAGTTTCTACAAAGTTATCAGAGAGTAATTTTATTAATATTAGTAAACCTTGTAAAATGCCAGCTGCGGCTAAAATATAAACAAATGGGGCAAAAACCGCTGAAATGGTTACGATTATACGGTTTAACACTATTCTTTTTTCTGCTTTTGTTTCACTAGGAATATCGGTGTTTATTAAACCTGCAAATTCTTCATAGACTTCTCCTACATGTTGCCCAATAATAACTTGAAATTGCCCACCATTTTCTACAGCCGCAATAATCCCGGGTAAACTTGCAACTTTTTCTTTGGCTTTTGGATTAGATCTCTTAAGTACCAACCTAAGCCTTGTAGCACATCGTGTAGCATTAATAACATTCGTTTCTCCGCCGACAGCTTCTAAAATATCCTTTGCAAGTTTAGGATAATCTCTAATTTTTTTTGACAATCTAACTCCCTATCTTTTTTTATTTGTGGATTTTTGATACAAAAAGAATCCTTATCATAAGGGAGTACGGCAACAAAACGCGAATTTCGTATATTATCAAGACCTAAATTAATAAATGCTTAAAATTAAAAGGCCTACACATATTAGATATTACTAATATGTGTAGGCCAGCATTGTTTTGTCTATGTTCTCTTTATAGTAACTAGTCCCTCTTGATTTTTTTCGTGATCCCATTCCACTTAAATTTCGAATGTTACTTCTTCAAAGAACAAAGGGAATCTTCTACGAATGGATTTCTACATAGGAAGATTGTAAGCTTCATTGATATTCACCCAAACAGCTTTTCCTTCTGGTTAATCTTTTAGTAAATCCCCCTTAAAGTCTTTTGTAAAATAGTTAAATATCATATATCCGTCTTTGACGATCGGATTAACATATTCATAAAGTCCTTTATAAACAAGGTTGCTAACTTCAAGATCAGTTTCCTCTTTAACTTCTCTAATGGCACTATCAACAATACTTTCCGGAAATTCCAAAACTCATTACTAAAAACACAGTATCATACGGAACATTAAACACCGTTTATGGATTGTAGTGCTAGTCCATTTATTATTTCCAAACCCATTTAGAATGATCAATAAATGGGGCAGATTATGTTGATATTTCGTATAAATAATATCATTACATTAATTTTCTTTCGGAAGTACAATTCTTTTATACAATTGAACTGTAATAAAATAGTAAATCGAGTAAATCACTACGAAAATAATAATTGGTACCCAAATACGATTGTACGGATCAGGCAAAAGAACTCTGAACATGTTCATACCAACTAATACGTGAACAATACCCACAATTGCTGGGACTAAGAATACAAAGAATAACTCCTTATAAATTAATTGTGCTAATAACTCTCGGCGAACACCGATTTTACGAAGCATTTGATAACGTGTACTATCTTTGGATGCACCGGATAGAATTTTAAACATTAAGCAGCTTGCCATCATTGCTAAAAATGCAACTCCAACGAAAAAACCCATAAACATTAGTCCGCTGGCAAAATCATGACTCACAATATACGCTTGATACTTACTATCCAATTCTTCCGCTTTCACATTTTTATATTTTGATATCTGTAATTCATCAAGTTTTTTCCATTCTTTTATGTATGATCCAAAATCATCTGTTTTCCCCATAAACACAGTACTTTCTTTACCCTTCAACCCATCGTATATGTTTTGATCTACAATTTTCATTTCATAATCAGGATATAAATAATTTGGCTGGATCGTTCTGAAAGCCTGGATCCATTGTTTTGTGTCGGTCTCTCCTTTAACCCATTTTATTGAAAATGCACCAATGGGTAATCCCTCTGAAACTTTTTCTGTTTTCATACCTTGCAAGAAAGGGCGATTTTTTTCTAAATCTTCTTTAAGATAATAAACATACCTATCATCAACTTTGTAATGATATTCAAGTTTTTCTTGAAATAAGATACCACCCAAAATTTTCTTTTCTTCCGCTGTTGGATTATGAATGACTGAATCGTAAATTCGCATTTGATCTGTCATTTTTAGGATGTTGTTTTTAAATGCCATACCACAAGCAATTCCACCAGCACCAAGAGCTACTAAGATTGCTACTGTTGCAAGCACATTTGTTAGGCCATTAATGCGGAAATTTAATTGTGCAAAAGTAAAAGCATTGAGGCCTTTTTCACTACGTTTTTTATTACTCTTTAACTTGTTAATCATAACTGGGAGAAGTGATCCAAATAACATGTAAGTACCAACGGTTGCTGTGATTAATCCAACGGCCATTAATCCCAGACCAATTAGCGGGTTTGCATATTTCATATAGATTAGTGATGCATAACCAATACCCAATAAAATCACACCAAGGATTGCAACTACAACTGTCATTTTTCCTTTTATGGCGACACGTTCTGTTTGTGTATCTGCATGTACAAGTTGTAATACAGAAAAACGCGCTAGCTTAATACTACTTATACTTGCTGATAGTACAAATAATGCAAAGAAAAAGATGCAAGTAACCGTCATAGATGGCATGTAAAATGCTTGATAACCACTAATAGGAAGTCCTAATTGTTTCATTAGTAACTGACCGATACCTTCTGCGAGCCCTACACCAACTGTAATTCCAATCACAAGAGATGCGGCACCTAATATAATTGTTTCGATAAACATAAGTAAGGTAACTTTATTCTTTTTTGCTCCTAACATCATATACATACCAAATTCTTTTTGGCGAAGAGATGATAAGAAAGAGTTTGCATATAAAATATAAAAAAATGTGATAAACGCTAACAAAAAGGACCCAATTTTAAATACAGACACAATATCCCTAATAGAAGAGTTAGATTCAAGGAACGCCTTATTGAGTGCTAATGTTTGAAACATATAAAAAGTTGAAATAGAGACAATAAGACCAACAAGTAAGACAATGTAATCTTGCAACTTACTTTTTAGGCCTGACATGGAAAGCTTAAATAACATGATTGAACTTCCTTCCTTACGCTTTTTGTGTACCTAAGTTTGCAAGCACGTCTAAAATTTCTTTATAGAACTCTTCACGTGTACCACCGCAATAAATTTCTTTATATAGCTCACCATCTTGAATGAATAAAATACGCTGACAGTAACTTGCACTATATGGATCATGAGTAACCATCATAATAGATACCCCTTGCTCTTTATTTAAGTTTGTCATCGCATCCAGTAAACTCGTTGCATTTTTAGAATCAAGAGCTCCAGTTGGCTCGTCCCCTAAAATAATTGCTGGTTCATGAACTAACGCACGTGCTGCTGCTGAACGTTGCTTCTGTCCACCAGATACTTCAGATGGATACTTTTGAAGTATTGCTGAAATGCCTAACATATCAGCTACCTTTTCTACTTTTGATCCGATATTTCGTGATGAAACACCTTGAAGGGAAAGTGGAAGAGCGATGTTTTCGTAAATAGATAAATTCTCCAATAAGTTAAGGTCTTGGAAAATGAATCCTAACATTTGTGAACGGAAATCGGAAAGCTCACCTTGTTTCATTTTCGTAATATCTATTCCTGCAATTTCAACAACGCCGCCCGTTGCTTTATCTAACGTTGAAATTACATTTAATAATGTCGTTTTACCAGAACCAGAAGGTCCCATAATTCCGACAAACTCACCCTCTTGAATTGAGAATGAAACACCTTTTAACGCGTGTGAGTGATTCTCACCTTTTTTACCGTACACTTTTTGGACGTTTTTCACATCTACAACTGGTTTTGTCATATATATCCTCCTACGTTTGTTTTTTCATTTCTTTAAAATAAGCTGCTATTCTTATTTGCTTTTAATAAAATTTTCATGTTGCATCCACCTTAAAGCTAAAATGAAAACTTTCTTCTTTATCTACTTCACTCACCTCATCGCTTTCAATATATACATGATAAACTATGAAAATTAGAAAACACCCCGTAAAAACCTTAAGAATTCTTAAGATTTTATAAAAAAAAAGCTTATGGAACCTTTCATTCCATAAGCCATTCTATATGATCGGATGTTCAACAATAAAGGACATCCAGCCGTCTTTATACTCTGCATGTATATTACCATGATGAAGTTCAACAATTCTTTTTGAGATAGCAAGTCCTAGACCATTTCCCTGGTCATCTTTTCTTGCCTTATCTCCCCTGAAAAACCTTTCAAACAATTTATTTGGATCGCTAACAGGTGGCTTCTCGACTTTATTTGATACTTTTAAAATTGCTTTGTTACCTATTAGTTCAAGACTTATTGATAATTCGGATGGTTTCATGCTGTACTTTATCGCATTCATAAACAGGTTTTCATAAACACGTACCATTTTTTCTACATCCATGAAAATAGGTATTGTTTCTTCCGTTATTGATTTTTGAACGATTAAACCTTCCTTTTCAAATATAGGTATGTATTCTCCAACTATTTGCTCCAACAAACCTGATAAATCAACTTCATTAAGGTTTAACTTAGCATCGAGGTCTGATAAACGGGTATATTCAAACAGTTCATCAATTAGATATTTCAGTCTCTGTGATTTTAAATAAGTGGTTTCGAGGTATTCCTGTAATTGTGTTTTACTGTCGTATTGCCCTCTTTTTAATAAATCTACATATCCGATAATAGATGTCAACGGTGTGCGTAAGTCATGAGATACGTTGGTAATGAGTTCATTTTTTGTACGTTCTAATCGTCTTTCCTGTTCAAATGTATTCTCCAATTCCTTGGACATATAATTAATATTTTGAGCAAGTTGGGTCAATTCGTCCCTACTTTCTATTCTGATTGTTAAACCAAGTTTTCCATTAGCAATATGGTGAACGCTCTCGGTAATAAGTTTCAAATATAATAATTTTTTCCGCACCATTAACAAAAATACTGCAATAAAGATAAAGATTATGATTGAAAACAAAATTAGCGTATAAATATAACCTGTAACTAGAGTAACTTCGGGCAGATAATTTTTTACGGATAGATGATAAAGCAATTTACTGAAGAGAAATATCGCACCAAGTGAAACAAAAAAACTAATTGCTACCGCAATAAGAAGTTTTGCAACTAACTTATTTCTAAGTTTAAACATCCTCATATTTTATATCCTACTCCCCATACTGTTTTAATGTAGATGGGATGTTTGGAATCTTCTTCTATTTTATCTCTAATTCTTGTAATGTGTACCATTACATTATTATCCGATTTGTAAAAATTCTCCTTCCAAACAGCTTCATATATTTTTTCAATGCTTAAGACCATCCCTTTGTTACGAGCAAGAAGTTCAAGTATATCGAATTCTTTAGGAGTAAGCCTGGTTTCCTTTCCCCTTACCCATACTTGACGTGCATCTGTATTCAAGGTCAAATTACCAATTTCAATAATATTTTTATTCTTGTTCGTTTCAGTATTATATTTTGTATATCTTCTTAATTGAGATTTTACTCTAGCAATTAATTCTAATGGGTTAAACGGTTTTGACAAATAATCATCGGCACCAGAAGTAAGCCCCTGAATTTTATCCATATCTTCGGATTTTGCAGAAAGCATGATAATGGGAATAGTTCGTTCTTCCCTAATCTTCATACATGCTTTAATTCCATCCATGTTAGGCATCATAATATCCAAAATAATGAGATCAAACTCTTTTTCTTCCAACTGTTTTAAGGCCTCAATAGCATCTTCAACCTTTTGAGTTTGCAAACCTTCATTTTCCAAATAAATAGAAATAAGATTTCTGATTTCTTTATCATCATCAACAATAAGAATTTTAGCTTCCATATTTTTCTCCCTTATTTTTTGGTGTTGAACAGCTAAAAACAAAAGCAGGTGGTACGTTTCTAAGCTCCCATTTCTCATCTATTGTATCAAAAAACTGATTAAGGAACTTCTTTTTAAATTTTGTATATTGAAAAGTAATAAATACCCCATCTTTCTTTAAAATTTTTGTGGTAGTTAATAAAATTTCATCTGAAACATTTTGGGGCAAACTAGCAAAAGGAAGACCAGAAACAATATAGTCTGCATAAGGAATAGAGAAGTTTTTTAGATACTTGTCGATATTTTCCGCAGACCCCCATACAATGAATAAATTTTTCTCTTTTTTAAATTTTTCTTTCAACATTAAATAAAACTCTCTATTATTTTCCACTAGCATAAGAGTGGTATTCGAATTTCGTTTTTTAAGTAATTTCTCAGTGAATACACCCGTACCTGGCCCATATTCAATAATATATTTAGCGTTCTCAAAATTAATGTTTTCCATCATTTTTTCTGCGAGAAACTTTGAACTTGGAAGTACTGCACCAACGTTTCTTGGATTAGTTATACATTGAGATAAAAAAGACAAATGCTTCATATTTAGTCACTCCAATAGATTAACTTTACAACCATAGTTTAAAATCCAAACATGAAGAAACTGGAGTGAAAATCCTTAAGAATCCTTAAGATTTAAAAAAACTGTTAAAATTTCTCGGCTTCAACAGAAAAAATGCAGGAGTTTACACTCCTACGTTTTTTTACTCATATCGTAAACATTCAATTGGATCAAGTTTTGCAGCTTTGTTAGCTGGTAGTAAACCAAATGCAATACCGATTAGCATTGAAATGCCTACTGCAAGAAGTCCAAGTTCTGTTGAGACAACGAGAGGCCATCCGGCAAAGATTGAGACGATCCAAGCGAAGAAAATACCGAGCATGAATCCGATGAAACCACCTAGTCCAGTCAAAATACAAGATTCAATTAAGAATTGTGTTAATACTTTACCGCGTGTTGCACCAAGTGCTTTACGAATACCGATCTCACGTGTACGTTCTGTTACGGATACAAGCATAATATTCATTACACCGATACCACCAACAAGTAAGGAGATAGCAGCGATACCACCGAATACCATTTTCATCATACCGATTGATTCGTCTAATTGCTTCGTAAATTCACCCATATCTTGAGCTTTAAATTTATGCTCAAATTTAGGAGCTTTCATCTCGTTCAAAATAGAAACAGCTTGTTTTTCTACACTTTTACGTTCTGTTGGTGAAGTTAGTGTTAATTTTACAGAGTCATACTCAGTTACTCCTGAAATGACAGGAGCATTTTCAAGTGATGTATAACCTGCTGACATAGCCATTCCGGAATCATTTTTTGCTTCATAAACACCGACTACTTTATACGGTTTTCCTTTTATGTCTGTATATAGATTTGGTTCCCAACCATTAAATAATTTGTTGAAAGTTTCTTCATTTAAAATAACTGCAGAGATTGCTTGTTTTAGTTCACTATCGTTTAATTCCCGACCGTGAACTAATTTTATTTTCGCATCTGTCATAAAGGCGACTGTTCCACCTTTTAGATTAAGAGAGACATCTTTTGAACCAGAAGATGCTTTTACTTTCATACTCACATCTGGATCAACATCTTTAACGCCTGGCACAGTTTGAAGACGTTTGAGCATATCAGTTGTGATTTTGGCACTATCTGTTCCATAATCGGGGTTGTTATAGTAAATGGTTACTTCCGTATCTTTTCCTTGCCCTAATTCTTTTTTAAACTTTGCGTTTGTACCATCACCCATTGAAATGATGGTAATGATGGCGCTAATACTGATAATAATTCCTAGCATCGTTAAGATAGAACGCATTTTATGAGCAAAGATAGAGGAAAGGGCCATGCGTATAGTTTCACTCGTGTTCAAAATTAACCTCTCCAATCTTGGACGATATTTCCGTCACGAATTACAATTTGGCGGGCAGCCGCTTCACCGATTTCACGATCGTGGGTAATCATAATGATTGTTGAGCCTTGCTTGTTTAATTCATAAAAGAGGTCCATAATTTGTGTACTTGTTTTCGTATCAAGTGCACCTGTCGGTTCATCGGCTAAAATAAATTTCGGGTTATTTACGATTGCACGAGCAACCGCAACACGCTGTTTTTGTCCACCTGATAATTCATTTGGCAGGTGAGTAGCACGATCAGCTAAACTTACTTTTGTTAAAGCAGCTAATGAGCGCTCACGTCTTTCTTTTTTATCGACTCCAGCGTAAATAAGAGGTAATTCAATATTTTGTAGTGCTGTAAGTCTTGGTAGTAACATGAAGTTTTGGAATACGAATCCGATTTCTTTATTACGAACATGTGCAAGTTCTGTTTCAGACATGTTTGAAATATTTTGACCAGCTAGTTCGTACGTACCTGTCGTTGGTTTATCTAAGCAACCGATAATGTTCATTAATGTTGATTTACCAGAACCAGACGGTCCCATAATAGAAGTGAATTCTCCTTGGTTCAGAGTTACGTCAATTCCGTGTAATATTTGAACGGCTTCTGCACCATTTTGGAAGGATTTCGTGATGCCTTTTAAATTAATCATTCAACGACAACCTCCATACCATCTTTTAAATCTTTTTCAGGTTTAGAGATAATTTGTTCTCCTTTTTTCACTCCAGAAACTTTTGCTTCGCTATCTGTCTCGAATTCAACAGTAATCGCTTGTTCTTTCGCTTTACTGTCTTTTACAACGAAGACAACATTTTTGTCACCTTTTTTCACAATGCTGCTTTTCGGAACAATCGTACCAGTTGCTTCGCCAGATTTACTCGTTACGTATACATGGAAGCCGTTTTGTAATTCTTCACTATTATCTAATGTGACAGTGAATTGATAATTAGAAACAGTTTTATTTTCGTCCATACTCTTTAATGGTGTAGAACCGATTTCTGTTACTTTTCCTATCCAATTCTTACCAGTGACAGTTTTTGATGAGACAGTTACTTCTTGCCCAACTTTCATGCTAGCAAGTTCATGTTCAGAAAGTTGACCTTTTACTTTAAATGGACCAGCGTGACGAAGTGTAATGCCACTCATACCTGTTTTTTCATCAGCAGTTTTTACGATATCATCAATTACACCATCAGCAGGACTCGTTACAGAAAGTGTGTTTACTTTCTCTTTTGCTTCTTTAATCATTTCATCAGATTTTTCAACTTCAAATTTTTTCATTTCAAGTTGTGATTCTAATTGTTGCACTTCGATTTCCGATGCTTTTAATGCTTCCTGAGGAAGACCAGCATTTTTATCTTTTTGTAATTTTTGTTTCGCTGCATCAAGTTGTTTTTGATACAATGTTACTTCTTTTTGTGCGATTTTCTTTTGCATTTCTGCTTCCGTTACACCTTGTTTAGCAGTAGGGGCATTATATTTAAACAGAAGCTGACCTTTTTTCACTTCATCGCCTTTTTTAACAGCTGATTCATACGTACCTTTTGTTGGATCGAATGAAATTGTTTCAATTCCATTTGGAATAACTTCACCGCCAAATTTTTGTGCATTTTCAATTTGTTTTTCTATAACTTTATAACCGCTATATTCCATTGCTACTTCCGAACCGCCGCCAGCAAATGCAAAATATGATCCAGCAGCAATTCCAATTGCTACTACACTAGTAATTAACACTTTATTTTTCTTCTTCATCTATTTATCACCTTTTCAATGAGATTGTCACTATGTATCCACCTGAAAGCTACAAAGAAAATTTTCTTTTTTAATTTCTTCACTCTCCTCATCGCTTTCAATACATACATGATAAACTATGAAAATTAGGAAACACCCCGTAAAATTCTTAAGAATTCTTAAGTTTTATAAAAAAAGCTTATGGAACCTATAATTCCATAAGCCATTCTATTTAATTGGATGTTCAACAATAAAGGACATCCAGTCGTCTTTATATTCTGCATGTATATTACCATTATGAAGCTCAACGATTCTTTTTGAGATAGCAAGCCCCAGACCATTTCCCTGGTCATCTTTTCTTGCCTTGTCCCCCCTGAAAAACCTTTCAAACAATTTATTTGGATCGCTAACAGGCGGTTTCTCGACTGTATTTGACACTTTCAAAATTGCTTTGTTATCCATTAATTCAAGACATACGGATAATTCGGATGGTTTTATGCTGTACTTTATCGCATTCATAAAGAGATTTTCATATACACGTACCATTTTTTCTACATCTATGAAGATAGGTATTGTTTCTTGTGTGATTGATTTTTGAACGATTAAGCTTTCCAACTATTTGCTCCAACTATTTGCTCCAACAAACTTGATAAATCAACTTCATTAAGATTTAACTTAGCATCTATGCCTGATAAACGAGTATATTCAAACAACTCATCAATTAAATATTTCAGTCTCTGTGACTTTGAATACGTGGTTTCAAGGTATTCCTGTAATTGTGTTTTACTGTTGTATTGCCCTCTTTTTAATAAATCTATATAGCCAATAATAGATGTTAACGGTGTGCGTAAATCATGAGATACATTGGTTAT